>JBBQMM010000018.1:0-21498 GCA_038328935.1 Burkholderiales bacterium | reverse complement strand
CCAGCTGCTGGCGCGTGGGCACCGTGCCGGCCACCTGGTGCGCCTGATAGCAAGCCCACAGGCTCATCACGAAGCCCGGGGTGCAAAAGCCGCATTGCGAGCCACTGCAGGCGACCATGCTCTGCTGCACCGGGTGCAGTGCGCCGCCCGGTCCGGCAGGGCCGGCTGCTGGGGATGCACCCCGCAGGTCTTCCACCGTGAACAGCGCCTTGCCGTCCAAGGTGGGCAAGAACTGGATGCAGGCATTCACGGGCCTGAGCTGCAGGCTGCCGGCAGCGTCCAGCTCACCCAGCACCACGGTGCAGGCGCCGCAGTCGCCTTCGGCACAGCCTTCCTTGGTGCCGGTGCAGCGGGCGTCTTCACGCAGCCATTCGAGGACGGTGCGGGTGTGGTCGGCCGGGTCGACCTCGGTGACCACGCCGCGGTGAAAGAAGCGCACGGGGCGCACCGGGCGCGCGGTGCTTGCTGTGCTCGCTGTACTGGCTGTACTGGCTGTGCTCATGGGGTGGTGCCTTGAAGACGATACGGTCTGGACCATGAAGGACTGGGACTTACCCGGAAGGTAGCGAGGATCGTGCCCGTAAGCATGCTTGCATGGCCATGGTAGCTATACGATTGCAAGCATGGCATTGCGCGCGCGCTTCGACACCATAGACCTTCACCTCATCCGGGTCTTGCACACCGTGATCCTCGAACGCAGCGTATCCCGCGCCGCCATCAAGCTGGCCAGCACCCAGCCCACCGTCAGCGCCCAGCTCAAGCGCCTGCGCGTGCTGACCGGCGACCCGCTGCTGGTGCGAGCCGGCCAGCAGATGCAGCCTACCGCCACCGCGCTGCAATTGCTGGAGCCGGCAGCGCGCATGCTGCAGGACGCCGAGCGCTTGTTCAGCCGCCACGGCCGGGTGTTGCGGGCAGCGCCCTTCGATGCGGCTGCAACCGAAGCCCTGTTTCGAATCGCCGCCAGCGACTACCTCGACCCTTTCTTTCTGCCGCGTCTGGTGACGCACATCAAGCGCGTGGCACCCGGTGTGCGGCTGGAGCTGATGCCGTTGACGCAAGCCTACGACTACCGCCGCCACCTGGCCGCCGGCGATGTCGATCTCGTCATCGGCAACTGGCTGCGGCCGCCCGAAGAACTGCACCTGGGCAGCCTTCTGACCGACGAGGTGGTGTGCCTGGTGGCCGAGAACCACCCCGGCCCGCGCCGGGCTGGAAGAGGCCAGTGGACGGTGCAGAAGTACCTGGACAACGAACACGTGGCGCCGATGCCCATGAGCCCCGGCGCGTTGGGCGTGATCGACGAACACCTGCACAACAACGGTGTGCAGCGCCGCATCGTGGTGCGTGCGTCGCATTTCAGCCTGATACCGCTGATGGTGGCCGACAGCCTGCTGGTGCTGACCACCGGGCGCCTGTTCTGCAGCCGCTACCTGAACACGCTGCCGGTGAAGATCGTGCGCTGCCCGGTGGTCTTTCCGCCGCTCACCTACTACCAGCTGTGGCATGAGCTGACGCACGCAGCACCCAGCATGCGCTGGTTTCGCGAGCAGGTGAAAGCAGTGGCGTCAAGCCTCGCCGACGCGCCCGCGCAGGCGGCGGCATGAAAGCTGCAAACCTCCGGCTCCAGCCATGAAAGCCATCCGCGCCGATCTGCTGGACTTCACCGCCTCCCCTACCTGGGGCGCGACCGACGACCCTGCCGTTCGCTGGCGGCCCGAGCACTGGCTGCTAATGGGCGACGATGGGCGCATCCAGTCCGTGCAAGCTCATGAGCCCGGCCCGGCCTACGAACGCCACGACCACCGCGGCCGCCTGCTGATGCCAGGCTTCATCGACACCCATGTCCACAGCCCGCAGGTGGGCGTGATGGCCAGCTACGGCACCGAGCTGCTGGACTGGCTGAACACCTACACCTTTCCGGCCGAATCGGCCTGGGCCGACCCTGCCCTGGCGAGCGCTGGCACGGCGCATTTCCTGGACGCGCTGCTGGCGCACGGCACCACCACGGCGGTGGTCTTTGCCACCGTGCACAAGACATCGGCCGACGCCTTGTTCGAGCAGGCATCGGCGCGGCGCATGCGCGTCATCGGCGGCAAGGTGCTGATGGACCGCCATGCGCCCCCTGCCCTTCTCGACACCGTGGCGCACGCCGAGCGCGACTGCGTCGACCTCATCCAGCGCTGGCACGGCCAGGGCCGCAACAGCTACGCCGTGACGGTGCGCTTTGCGCCCACCAGCACAGCGGCGCAGCTCGCGATGGCCGGCGAGCTGTGCAGGGCCGACAGCAGCCTGTACATGCAGACCCACGTGGCAGAAAACCGGGACGAAGTGCGATGGGTGGCTGAACTCTTTCCGAACGCCCGCAGCTATCTGGACGTCTATGCCGGCCACGGCCTGCTGCACCCGCGCAGCGTGCTCGCGCACGGCATCTGGCTCGACGACACCGACCGCCATGCGGTGCGCGACGCCGGTGCCCAGATCGCGTTCTGCCCCAGCAGCAACCTGTTCCTGGGCAGCGGCCTGTTCGACTGGCGCGTCGCCATCGCTGCCGGCATGCACGTCAGCCTGGCCAGCGACGTGGGTGGCGGCACGTCGCTGAGCATGCAGCGCACGCTGGCCGACGCCTACAAGGTGCAGGCGCTGCTGGCCACGGCAGCCGGCCATCGCCTGACGGCCTGGTACGCGCTGCACGGTGCCACGCGCGGTGCAGCGCAGGCGCTGCGGCTGGACCATGAAATCGGCAGCCTGGAGCCCGGACTGATGGCGGACTTCTGCCTGTGGGACCGGTCCGTCAACGCCATCGACAGCCATCGCCAGTCGGTGGCGCGCGACTTGCATGAGCAGCTCTTTGCGTGGCTGCTGCTGTCCGACGATCGGCACCTGGCCAGCGCCTGGGTGGCCGGGCGTCAGCAATATCACAGGAGGACGGCATGAGCGGGGACGGCACGAGCGGGGACGGCATGAACGAGAACGGCCTGCGCGCTGGCGACCCCTCCATGCCGGGCATCACCCCCCTGCGCCTGCAGCTGTCCGGCATCAGCAAACAGTACCCCGCCGTGAAGGCCAACGATGGCGTGAGCCTGCGCGTGAAGCCCGGCGAGATACACGCCGTGCTGGGAGAAAACGGCGCTGGCAAGAGCACGATGATGAAAATCATCTACGGCGCCGTGCAGCCCGACGCTGGCCGCATCGCGTGGAACGGCCAGCCGGTGAAGATCACCAGCCCGGCGCACGCGCGCAAGCTGGGCATCAGCATGGTGTACCAGCACTTCAGCCTGTTCGACTCGCTGACGGCGGCTGAAAACGTGTGGCTCGGTCTGGACAAAGGCCTGAAGCTGCCCGCGGTGGCGCAGCGCATCACCGAAGTGGCGCACACCTATGGCCTGGACGTCGACCCGCAACGCCCGGTGCACACGCTGAGCGTGGGTGAACGCCAGCGCGTGGAAATCGTGCGCGCACTGCTGACCAACCCGCAGCTGCTGATCCTGGACGAACCGACATCGGTGCTGACGCCGCAGGCGGTGGACAAGCTCTTCGTCACGCTGCGCCAGCTCTCCAGCGCCGGCACCAGCATCCTGTACATCAGCCACAAGCTCGACGAGATTCGCGCGTTGTGCCACCACTGCACAGTACTGCGCGGCGGCAAGGTCACCGGTGAGGTCGACCCCACGCAAGAGACCAATGCCAGCCTGTCCAAGCTGATGATCGGCGGCGAGCCGCCGCAACTGCAGCACCGCGCAGCCAAGGCCGGCAACGCGGTGCTGACGGTCAAAGGCCTGAACCTGGGCAAGCAGGACCCGTTCGGCATGGACCTGCACGGCATGAGCTTCGACGTGCGCGCCGGCGAAATCGTCGGCGTGGCCGGTGTCTCGGGCAACGGCCAGCAGGAACTGATGGCCGCGCTGTCGGGCGAAGACACACGCGCGGCGGCCGGCAGCCTGCAGATGATGGGCGCCGACGGCCGCGCGCACGACATATCGGCCGCCAGCCCCACGCAGCGGCGCGCGCTGGGCCTGCACTTCGTACCCGAAGAACGCCTGGGCCGCGGCGCCGTGCCGACGCTGAGCCTGGGCCAGAACACCTTGCTCACGCGCACCGAGACGGTGTCGCGCAGCGGCTTCATCAACACCGGCGCGGTGCAGCGTCTGGCCGAGGAGCTGATCGCCCGCTTCAACGTGCGCGCAGGCGGCGCCGGCGCTGCCGCCAAGAGCCTGAGCGGCGGCAACCTGCAGAAGTTCATCGTCGGCCGCGAGATTGCCGCCAGGCCGCGCCTGTTGATCGTCAGCCAGCCCACCTGGGGCGTCGACGTGGGCGCGGCGGCACAGATACGCGGCGAACTGCTGAAGCTGCGCGACGAAGGCTGCGCGCTGCTGGTGGTGAGCGAAGAACTGGACGAACTGTTCGAGATCAGCGACCGCTTGCTCGTCATCGCCAAGGGGCGGTTGTCGCCCAGCGTGCCGGTGGCCCAGGCCGGCATCGAGCAGATCGGCGAGTGGATGTCGGGGCTGTGGACGCAGCCTGCGCTGGAGGCCTGAAGACCATGTTCAAACTCGAAGCCCGCCCGCAACCGTCCAAGCTGATGTCGCTGGCCTCGCCGCTGCTGGCGCTGGGCGTCACGGTGTTGATCGGTGTGTTTCTCTTCATCGTGCTGGGCAAGGACCCGTTGCGGGGCCTGCAGGTCTTTTTCCTGGAGCCGGTGAAGAACGCCTACCAACTGTCGGAACTGGCGATCAAGGCCACGCCGCTGATCCTGATCGCGCTCGGGTTGGCGGTGTGCTACCGCTCCAACGTGTGGAACATCGGTGCCGAAGGTCAGTTCGTGCTCGGCGCCTTGTGTGCAGGGTGGGTGGCGATGCAGGCCGGGCCCGAAACGGCGTGGCTGGGCAAGGGCATCGTGCTCATAGTGCTGTTGGCGGGTGTCGTGGGCGGCATGCTGTGGGCGGGCATCGTGGCGCTGTTGCGCGACCGCTTCAATGCCAATGAAATCCTGGTCAGCCTGATGCTGGTCTACGTGGCCGAGATGTTGCTGAGCTATCTGGTCTATGGCCCCTGGAAAGACCCCAAGGGCTACAACTTTCCGCAGACCATCACCTTCCTGGCCGACACGCGCATCCCGCGCCTGGTGCCCAACCTGCGCGCGCACATCGGCGTACTGATTGCAGCGGTAGCGGTGGGTGTGTTCTGGCTCTTCCTGTTTCGCACCTACCGCGGATTCGCCCTGCAGGTGGGCGGGCTGGCGCCGGCCGCTGCGCGCTACGCGGGTTTTTCTTCGCGGCGCGCGCTGTGGACGGCGCTGCTCATCAGCGGCGGCATGGCGGGGTTGGCGGGTGGGCTCGAAGCTGCCGGGCCGCTGGGGCAGTTGTCGCCGCACGTGCCTGCCGGCTACGGCTTCGCGGCCATCATCGTGGCTTACGTGGGGCGCCTGCATCCGGTGGGCATCATCTTCTCGGGCATCCTGATGAGCATGTTCTACATCGGCGGTGAACTGGCGCAGACGCGGATGGGGCTGCCGAAGTCGTTGACGGGCGTGTTTCAAGGCTTGTTGCTGTTCACGCTGTTGGCCTGCGATACCCTGATCCACTACCGGCTGCGCTGGGTGCGGTCGTCCTCCGCGCTGAGCGCAAAGGGAGCCTGAGACATGGAAGGCTTCGCACTCCTCATTGCCGCCACCCTCAACGCCGGCACCATCCTGGCCATCGCCGGCATCGGCCTGCTCATCAACGAACGTGCCGGCATCATCAACCTGGGCGCCGAGGGCATGATGTTGGTGGCCGCCATCGCCGGCTTTGCCACCGCGGTGCACACCGGCAACGACTGGCTGGCCTTTGCCGCCGGTGCCGGCGCCGGCGCGCTGATGGCGGCTGCCTTTGGTGCGCTGGTGATCTGGCTCAACACCAACCAGGTCGCCAGCGGGTTGGCGCTGAGTCTGTTCGGCGCGGGGTTTTCGGCCTTTGTCGGCATCAATTACGTGCAGGGCAAACTGGGTGAGCGGCCGCAATTCAGCATCCCCGGGCTGGCCGACATTCCCTTCATCGGGCCTGCGCTCTTTCGCCAGCACCCGATGGTCTACCTGGCCATGTTGCTGGTGGCTGGCGTGGCCTGGTTCCTGTACCGCAGCCGCGCCGGCCTGGTGCTGCGGGCCGTGGGTGAGTCGCCAGAGTCGGCGCATGCGCTGGGCTACCCGGTGCGCCGCATCCGCATGGCCGCCGTGATGACGGGCGGTGCGCTGTGCGGCGTGGCCGGGGCCTACATCTCGGTGGTGTACACGCCGCTGTGGGTGGAAGGCATGGTGGCCGGCAAGGGATGGATCGCGCTGGCCCTGACCACTTTTGCGACCTGGCGGCCCGCGCGCATCCTGCTCGGGGCCTACCTGTTCGGCGGCGTCACGATGCTGCAGTTTCATCTGCAGGGTCAGGGCGTGGACATCCCCAGCCAGTTCCTGAGCATGCTGCCTTATGTGGCCACCATCGTCGTGCTGGTGCTGATCTCGCGCAACGCGGCGTGGATCAAGGCCAACATGCCGGCTTCGCTGGGGCAGCCATTTTTCCCTGGCTCGTGATGGGGTTGAATCACTGCACGGCCCATAATTTCCGGTTTTCCTTTTCCGTCGTCCCTTTCACCACCCAAACCAACCAGGAGTGAATTTTCATGTCCCGTACCTCCAAGCGTTCATTGCTCAGACTGGCCGGCTGGTCCACGCTGGCGGCTGCTGCTGCCCTCGTGGGCTGCGGCAAGAAGGAAGAGGCCAAACCCGCAGCGACAGCCACGCCTGCGCCGGCTGCCGCCCCTGCACCGAAGGCCGAACCGCTGAAGATTGCGTTCGCCTACGTCGGCCCGGTCGGCGACGGCGGCTGGACGTTTGCGCACGACAACGGGCGCAAGGCGGTGGAGAAAGAGTTCGGCGACAAGGTGGTCACCAGCTTCGTCGAAAAGGTGCCCGAGGCCGCCGACGCTGAGCGCGTGTTCCGCGACATGGTGGGCCAGGGCAACAAGCTCATCTTCGGCACCACCTTCGGCTACATGGAGCCCATGCTGAAGGTAGCCGCCGACAGCAAGGACGTGAAGTTCGAACACGCCACCGGCTACAAGCAGGCCGAGAACATGCGCACCTACGACAGCCGGACCTACGAAGGTGCCTACATGGCCGGCGTCATTGCCGGCAAGATGAGCAAGAGCGGCACGCTGGGTGTGGTGGGCTCGATTCCCATTCCCGAGGTCATCCGCAACATCAACAGCTTCACGATGGGCGCGCAGAGCGTGAACCCGAAGGTGAGGACCAAGGTGGTGTGGGTGAATGAGTGGTTCAACCCGCCCAAGGAAACCGAAGCCGCGCAGAGCCTGATCAACCAGGGCGCCGACGTGCTGTTCCAGAACACCGACAGCTCGGCCGTGCTGCAGACCGCTGCCAAGAACAAGAAGCTGGCCTTCGGCTGGGACAGCGACATGACGGCCTACGCGCCTGACGCCCACCTGGCCAGCGCCATCATCAACTGGGCGCCGTACTACATCCAGTCCACGCGCGACGCGCTGGAAGGCAAGTGGACCGGCAACGCCGGCGTGTGGTGGGGCGTGAAGGAAGGCGCCATCGACATCGTCAGCATCAGCGACAAGGTGCCCGCCGAAACCAAGGCACAGGTCGAGAAGATCAAGGCCGGCCTGAAGGACGGCAGCTTCAACATCTGGAAGGGCCCCATCCTGGGCCAGGACGGCAAGGAACTGGTGGCCAAGGACGCGGTGGCCGACGACAAGTTCATGAGCGGCATCAACTTCTACGTCAAGGGCGTGGACGGCAAGGTGCCGGCTGGCAAGTAAGTCGCCAACCGCGAGCAAAAGCCGCCGCGCGCAAGCCCGGCGGCTTTTTCACGCCCGCGCCGCGGTGCGGCGTCGCAATGCATGGGCCCTTGCAAAATGCGTCGAATAAAAGGCCCGCGGGTGCCGGCCCCGCGCTCACTTTACCGTTTCGACGCGCAGCAGCGCGGCACCGTATTCGTCGCCACAAGCCGCATCGGCAGCGCACAGCGGTGTGCCTGCCAGCACCGAGCCCGGGCCACGGTGTTGGGCGGCCAGCGCCCGCGCGCTTTCACCGGTGGGAAAGAAGCGCACCAGGTTCTCGGCGCGCGGGCGCATCGCGTCGAAGTTGCGCTGCCGCGCCGACACCATCACCAGCACGCTGGACGTACCCACGGGTTCGTCGGCCGGCAGGTAAAAGCCGTCACCGGTAGGGAAGCGCCAGGTCTGGCCTTTCTTGACGCGCACCGTGCCCGAGCGGGCGTTGGGTACCAGCAGCACCAGCGCGCCGTCAGAGCTGTAGCCGAAGACGTAGACGTAGCCCTCACGCTCGCTGCTGAGCTGGAACTTCAGCTCGTCGCGGCCTGCGCGCATCTGGATCTTGTCGGCTGAGGCCTGCACGGCAAAGGCCGGTGTCTGCGCTTGCACGATGCGTTCGAACTCGGCGACCGGATCGAAGGCACCGGGCGTGGTTGATGAAACCCCAGCGGGTGATGTCGCGGGTGGTGTCGCGGGTGATGCCGAGGTTGCCTGCGCGGCAGCATCCGCGGCGGCTGCAGCGCCCGTTGCAAGCGCAGGCACCGGCTCGCGCACCGGAGCAGCCGTGGCGACCGCGGGGTGCTCCGGGCTGGCCGGCACCAAGTGGCGGTAGGCACTGAAACCCAGGGCCGCCAGCACCAGGACGCCGGTGACTGCCAGTGCCGCACCGTGGCTGCTTTTGTGACCCGCCCCGTCGCGACCGGCTGCGGGCGACGGGGGCCGCTGCGGCACTGTGTCCGCTGCGCCAGCTGCGCCTGCGCCACCCGGGCCCTGTTCGAGCGTCCCTGCGGCACCGCCGCCTGCCGAGTGCACGCCAGGCGCAGCGCTCAGGCCCAGTTCCTGGCGCAGCTCGCCGATGGTCTGCGTGCGCAGCTCCGGGCGCACCGCCAGCGCGCGGTCGATGGCAGCCAGAAAGCGTTCGCTGTAGCGGCCCGCAGCGGCTTGCACCAGCGGCACGTAGGTGTCGTGCAGCAAACGCCCCACCGATGGCGGTGGTGTCCGGCCCATGATGGCGAAGTACACCACCGCGGCCAGGGCGTAGACGTCGGTCCACGCGCCCTGCTTCAAGCCGGGAATCTCGGCGTACTGCTCCACCGGCGCGTAGCCGGGCTTGAGAATCACCGTCAGCGCCTGCGTCATGTCGCCGATGACGCGGCGCGCGGCGCCGAAGTCCAGCAGTAGCCAGCGGCCGGTGCCGCTGCGCAAACCGGCGTGGCGGTCGCTGGCGGTCAGCAACATCACGTTGTCGGGTGCGATGTCGCGGTGGTAGCACTGCTGCGCGTGGATGACGAGCAAGGCTTCGGTCAGCGGGTCCAGCAGGCTGCGCAGCCAGGCTTCGTCGGGCGCGTGGCCCATCTGGCGCAGCACGTCCTTCAGCGTGGCGCCTTCCAGAAACGGCATCACCAGGTAGGCGGTGCCGTTGGCTTCCCAGAAGCGGTAGACCTTGACCAGCGACGGGTGGTCGAAGCTGGCCAGCAGCCGCGCCTCGTTGATGAAGCTCTTCAGGCCGGCTTCGAAGGTGTCGCGGTGGCGTTCCGACTTCACCTGCACCTGCGTGCCCGCACCGCGCGCCGCCAGCGACGAGGGCATGTATTCCTTCAGCGCCACGCGCCGCTGCAGTGAATGGTCGTGCGCGGTGTAGACGAGACCAAAACCACCCTCGGCAACGAAGGCCGTGATCTCGAACTCGCCCAGGCGGGTGCCCGCGGGCAGCCCGCCAGCGTGGTTGACGGGGTGGTCTGTGCGGGGGTCTGTTCGGTGGTCGGTGCCGGCCACCCCGGCAGCCAGCCGGGGCTGCGGGGGAGTGCCCGTCGAAGGCCTGATGACGGTGCGGTCGTCGTCCTCGAGGTTGTCGGGAGTCATCGCAACCGATCTCGTGCGCTGGCGCTCACGGCGCTTGCCCGCCGTCGAACAACAGGCCCAGAGAGGCCGGCAGACCGCGCACCAGCCACAGGCGCGGCGGGCCTACGTCCGGCACTGCCTGCCACCAGCTGCAGCCGTGCGCCTGCTGCCAGGCCAGGGGCTGCAACTGCGTCACCATCGCAAAGGCCGCGTCGCCTGCACCGGCCACCGGCAGTGCCTGTCCGGCTTCTCGCGGCAACGCGCCCGCTGCGGCCGCGCGGGGCTCTGGTTCGGCCCCGGTTGCAGCCGCGGTTGCAGCCCCGGTTGCAGCCCCGGTTGCAGCCCCCAGGCCGCCGTGCGCTGCATGGTGGCGGTGCAATTCGGCTTCCAGCTGCTCGGCGGTCCAGTCGTCGTGCAGCGCGTCGCGCGCCAGGTCGTCCCAGGCGGTGAGGCCGCGCCACAGGGCCTGCAGCTGCAGGCAGTCCAGCGCTGCGCTGCCCAGCGGCTGTGCCAGCGTGAAGGGAAAGTAGCGACCCACGCGGTCCACCGACGGCACCAGCACGCCCGCCCAGGCCTGCGCCCCCGGCGCGGCGCCTGCACCGCCATTGGCCCGCCCCATCGGCAGCACACCGGGCTGCAACAGAAAACGCCAGCTCGGGCTGGACAGATAGTGCTGCAACCAGTGGTCAGGCGCCGCGCCGCGCAGCGCATGCAGGCCACCTGCGAGCCAGCCGTCCCAGGGCTCGATGAATTCGGGCCCCAGGCGGCGCGATGCAAAGTCGCCCAAGGCCGGCAACTTGCCATGCCAACCGGGCGGGCCGGGGTCTGCCATCACACCAGACATCACTGCCGCCGTCACAGCGCCGCCGGGCAGCGGAACTGCTTGATTTCGCGCATCTGGAACGGGTTGAAGACGCTGGCGGCGATAACTTCCATGCGCACCCGCTTGCCGTCCAGGTTCATGATGACGCTGAACTTCTCGGGCACTGCGCCGGGCTCGACCTGGAAGTTCTCGAACAGGCGAAACAGCGCCCAGGGCCCGCGCGTGGCCACCAAGGGGCCGGCATTGCCCAAGCCCGTGCTGAGCTTGACGTCCGACGTCATGCGCGCACTGGGTGCATTGACGATGATCGACGGGCCTCCCGTGGTCAGCTTCTGCACCTGGCCGTCGACGTCGAGCAGCAGCTCTTTGAGCACCGGGTCCATTTCAGACAAGCGCAGCTCCAGCTTCACCGCCGGCACCTTGCCGCCGCCGCGGAAGAACACCTCGCGGATGCGCTGCGCGCGCTGGAACTCGGCCAGCGCCGCCGGAGCCACCGGGCGCGTGCCATCGGTCAGCGGCTTGTAACTCCAGTTGGTGGTGGACAGGTCCACCAGACTGAGCAGCCGGCGCTGGAAAAAGTCATCCAGCAGACCGCCCGCACCGAAGACCTGACCGAAGTCGTCCGGCGTCACGTCGGCGCTGGCGCCGCTGGCAAAGGGATAGCGGCCGGTGATGGTGCGGTTGCAGGTGTCGGTGACCGGCTTCAGCTCGGTGTTCAGGTCTTGTCGCACCGCACCGCTGCTCTGGCCGATGGCCGCGTCGGCCAGCTGCGTGAGCATGCCGCGCACGGCCTCGGGCTGGTCCGCGGCAGCCACTTTCACCTTCTCAGCGCCGCCACCCGGGGGCGGTGGCGATTTGCTTTTCTTCGCCGCGTCCACCGCCGCCAGCTGCGCGTAGATGTCGCCGAAGAGCTTGAGGGTGTCGTTCAGCGGCGGCGGCTCCCCGGTGACCAGGCGGTGGATGTTCTTGAAGTGGTCGTCGACCATACGTTCCAGCGGGCCGCCACTGCTCCCACCACCACCGCTGCCGCCGCTGTCGGCAGCCGCTGCGCCCGACAGCCGCGCCGCGTCGGCCTTGGCCTGGTTGGCGGCCTTGTCCAGCGGGTTGGCGCTGACTGCCGGTGGCACCAGACGCGTCTGCTCGGTCACGCCGCGCAGATAGCTGGCCAGCGGCGAGTCCACCGCCGACAACAGGCGCGACACCGACAGCGCCCGCTCGGGATCGCCCAGCTTGACCAGGCGCACATCGGCCAGGTACTTGTCCCAGGTCTTGATGTAGTCCTCGAAGTACAGTCTCCTCACTTTGTCCGTCAGGGCGCTGCCCAGCGTGGCGTCGCGCAGGCGCGCGGCATCGGCCTTCTGGGCCGAACCCAAGCCCGCACCCAAGCCCGCACCCACCCCCATCACCCAACTCTCTTCCGCGGCCAGCACCGGCGCAGCCTTCTGCACCGCCGGCAGCACCAGCTTGCGGTAGCCGTCGCGCGTGTACAGGCCCGAGACGCCCTTGGTCAGCGGCTCGGCACTGGCGCGTTCAAACACCTGCGCGGCCTGCGGCCCGGCGGCCCCTGCAACGGTGAAGTCGGGCACTGTGCCCGGGTTGTACTGGCGCTTGATGCGGCTGTAGACGCGGTACTCCAGCGGGTAGGCCGAAAGCATCTCGCGCACGCTGGCGACCAGCGCTTCGTCTTTGGGCAACACCGCCCGCGGCGGGCCCAGCGCCAGCATGGCGTCGAGATGGGCGTCGAGCTGGCCGCGCTCTTCAGGCGCCAGCCGCGCCAAGTTGGCGTCCCAGTCGGCGCCGATCCAGGCTTTCAATGAAGGCGCATCGAAGCGCTGCGGCTGGTGCAACATCAAGTAGGCCTTCAGCGCTTCGTAGGCCTGTTCGAGATTGCTGTTGTTGGCCGCGCGCAAGCGCTCTTCCAGCCGGCGCGCCACACGCGGTGTGAACTGCTTTTCCAGCAGTCGCTGATAGGCGATCTGCGCGCCGGCATCGAGCTTGTCGCCCTGGTACAGGCCCAGCCCGTGCAGCAGCGGCGGTGCGGCCAGGTCCAAGCCGGGCAGCTGCGCTGCATCACGCAGCTGCGCCAGCGGTGCGGGCAGTGCCGACACGTCGGCGTTGCTGGCCGGCGGCAGGCCATCGACGGCGGCTTTCAACGCCGGCAGTCGGGCCGCCACCTGCGCCGCATGGTTCAGGTTGTTGGCGCGGCTGAGCACCCAGCCCGCCAGCACCGCACCACTCAGCAGGGCCATCGCCGCAATGCCGCCCATGCGCAGGCCTGCGCGCCGTTTCTCGGCCACCGGGTTGGCGGCGCCCAGACCCCGTTCGGCAAAGACCAGGTCCTTCAGCAGGCGCTGCAGAAAATAACTCCTGCCGCGGCCGGGCGCCACCGGCGCGGCACGCGTGTCCATGCCGAACGAACGGCCCAAGGCGCCCATCACGCGGTCGATGGGCGAGCCCTCTTGCGTGCCGCTGGTGAAGTAAACGCCGCGCACCAGCGGCGCGGCCTCCACCGTGCCGCCACCCGAAAACACGGCGCGCACAAAGTCGTTCAGCACCGGCCGCAGCGCCGCAAACTCCTGCGGGAAGGCGAAGATGGCACTGCGCCGCAGCACATCGCGTTCGGCCTGCAGGCGGCCCGGCAGCTGCGACACCAGGCGCTGCTGCAATTCCTGGTAGCGGTCGACGAAGCCCGCCATCGGGTCGGTGCCCGCCGCGGCGTCGACGGGAAACGTGAATCCCCAGACCTGGCTGCGGCCGTCCTTGTCCAGCGCCTCGAAACTCTCGTTGAAACCGCCGATCAGGTCGGCCTTGGTCACCAGCACGTACACCGGCGCACGCACGCCCAGCTTGGCCTGCAACTCGGCCAGCCGCGCGCGCAGTTGCGCAGCATGCTGCTGTCGTTCGGAGCTGCCTTGCTGCAGCAGGTCCTGCACATTGACCGTCAGCAGCACGCCGTTGATGGGCTGGCGCGGCCGCGTCTTTTTCAGCAGCGCGAGGAAGTGGTCCCAGGCGCTGGCGTCGACGTCACGGTCCGATTCCTGCGTGGCGTAGCGGCCCGCGGTGTCGATGAGCACCGCGTCCTGCGTGAACCACCACTCGCAGTTGCGCGTGCCGCCCACGCCCTGCACCGAAGCCTTGCCGTCGGGGCTTTGCAGCAGGAACTGGAGCCCGGCGTTCATCAGTGCGGTGGTCTTGCCTGAACCGGGTGCGCCGACAAATACATACCAGGGCAGCTCGTACAGCTGCTGGTCTGCGCCCATCAAGCCGCCCAGCCACGAGCGGCCACCACGGGCCTTGAGCTTTTGCACCGCCTCGTTGAAGCGCTGCGCCAGCACTTGTGCTTCTTTTTCCGTCGCCGAGGGCCCGCCCGACAGGCTTTGCAGCAGTGCCGTGTTGGTGCGCCGGCGCCGCCACGCCTGGTAGGCCTGCCAGGCGGCCCAACCACCCCACAGCAGGGCCAGCAGCAGCACGCGCGGCCACAGCGGCTGCAGCGGCTGGCCATCGCCCCACGGCAGCAGCGGGCCCAGCCACCACACCACCGCCGACAGTGCCAGCAGGCCGAACACGGCCAACAGCAGGGGCAGCCAGGAGGGGAGTCGTTTCATGGGTGCGGGGTGGCTGGGCGGGACGGAACGGGTACTTCGGAAAGGAAGGCGGAAATGAGGGCGGAATGAAGGCGGAATGAAGGCAGGGGAATGTCAGGTCGGCGCTGCCGCCAGCAGCGTGATTTCGACGCGGCGGTTGCGGGCTCGGCCCTCGGCGGCGCTGTTGTCAGCCACCGGCTCGGTATCGGCCCGGCCCTCTGAAGAGACACGCGCGGCGGGCACGCTGGCCGACAGCAATGCCTTCACGCTGTTGGCACGGTCTTTGGACAGGTGCCAGTTGGACGGGAAGCGCAGCGAACGGATGGGCTGGTTGTCGGTATGGCCGGCCACCACCACCGGTCCGGGCAGCTGGTTCAGCGCTGCCGCAATGCGGGCGAACAAGGCGCGCGACCGGCTGCTGACCTCGGCGCTGCCAGGGTCGAACACACCGTCGCCACGCAGCGTGACCACCGAGCGGTCGGCCTGGTCGCGCACCTGCAGCAGGCCGGCGTCGATGTCGGCCTTCAGCAGGCCGGCCAGGCGTGGCGCAGCCGGTGCAGCCGGCGGCAGCGGTGGCGCGGCAGCCAGTGCGGCAAAAGGCGCGGCAGGCGCGGTCGTGGCGTCCAGGGCCTGCAGGGCCGTGAAGGTGGCATCGGTCTGCGCATTCAGCGTCAGCCGCAGAACCAGGAACACCGCCAGCAGCAGCGCCGCCAGCGCGGCGGCGACCACCCACAGCGGAATGCCGTCGCGCAAGCGTTGCGAGGCCGCTGCCACACCCTGCCACTGCGGCGACAGCGTGTTGTCCACCGCAGGTGCACCTTCACGCAGCTTGGCGGCCAGCCGTTCACGCAGGCTGTCGAGTTGCGCCTGGCCGTTGTCCAGCACCCGGTAGCGGCCTTCGAAGCCCAGCGCCAGCGCCGTGTACACCAGTTCGAGCAGGTTGCGGTGCTGCGTCGGGTTCTCGGCCAGCCGCGTCAGCAGCTGGAAGACCTTTTCGCCGCCCCAGCCTTCGTTGTGGAACTGCACCAGCAGACTCTGCGCCGACCAGGCGCCGTTGCCACCCCACGGCGTGCTGGAAGCCGATTCGTCGAGCAGCGTGCACAGCACATAGCGCGCGGCCACGACTTGTTCGTGGGGCAGGCCCTGTGCGCGGGCCGTGGCCTCGAAGCGGTTGACGGCCTCCACCAGCGTTGCGCGCAGACCCGCAGGGTTGGCGTGGTGCAAGGTGGAGCGCAAACGGGGCGCGGCACTGAGCAATGGCGCCGCCGCCTGCACCAGCGGGTTCAGACTGGCATAGGCGGGCAGCTCGGGCAAGACTGGCGCGCCAGCTGCCTGCGCGCCGAACTGCGTGGCGGTGGCGGCAGTGGCAACGGTGGCCGCCGCTGCGGCTTGCGGAGTTTGCGGCGCGTGGGGCGCGTGAGGCGTGTGCGGCAGACCACCGGCGCCACCGGCAGCGCCGGCAGAAGGCGCACCCGGGGCAGCACGCCCGGCGCGCCCTGCACTGGGCTTGATGACGGTGCGGTCGGCGTCGAACGCGGCAAAGGGGTCGGGGGGCGGCTCGTCGGGGCTCACGTCAAGGTGCTCCGCGAATGGGCAGACGGGTCTGGCACGACAGCGTCGATCAGGCCTTGACGGCCCAGAACTCCAGGCTCAGCCCTGGAAAGTCGCCGGCGATGTGCATCGCCATGCCGGCCGAAGTCTCCATCTGCTTCCACAGCTCGCTGCCACGTGTCTCGAGCTCGAAGTAGGTGCAGCCCGCGTGGTACGGAATCTGCCGCGGCGCCACCGGCAGCACGCGCAACGTGACCCCCGGCAGCTGCAGGTTCACCAGGTCGAGGATGCGTTCGGCCGGGCCGATCTTCACCTGGGTGGGGAAACGCGCGCGCAGCGCCTCGCCCGGCATGTTGGCGTTGACGGCGAGCACGAAGCTCGCGGTGCGCTGCATCTCGACGTTGGGGATCAGTGCCACGCGCAGCCCGGACGGCCTCTTTTGCAGCTCGATGGGCACCGCCGTCTGCGCCAGCACCATCGAAAGCGATTGCCGCAGGTCGTTCATCACGGCGCGAAACACAGTGGCGTGATCGTCGTGTCGGTACTCGGGAAACGTGACCGGGCGGCGCTGCTCGCGAAACGTGGACAGCTCACCCGCCAGGCCCAGCAGCATGGCGTACAGCCGCTCCGGGTGCAGCACCGGCAGGCGCTGCAGGTGCGCGAACAGCGGCTGCTCGCGGTTGATCAGCTGCAGCAACAGAAAGTCGACGATCTCGCCCGTGCCGGCGCGGCCTGGCTGTGCCAGCCGCGCCGCCACCGCATCACCCCGCTGGTGCAGCATGCCCAGCACCTCGCGCACGTAGCCGTCCAGAATCGGGTGCGCCAAGGCGTTGAGCATGGGCGCCACGTAGTCGGTATCGAGCACCACGCGGCCATCGGCGCGCCGCTCTTGCACGTGAACGGTGCCCAGCGTGGTGTAGCCCTCGTTGGCATCGCGTGCCAGCATCAGGCGCAGGTTCAGCCGGCCCACCTGCAGCGGTGCCTGGCGCAGGCTGGCGGCGTGGATGTCGGCCACTTCCACATCGGCGACCCGCCAGCGCGGAGGCATCGCGCTTTCGGCGGCTTCCGCGTCGCTTTCAGTCACGCCCGGTCGCGCCTGCGTGACGGCCAGCACCAGCAACTGGTCGCGCGTGTCGGCCGGCACCTGGAACGTGGGTGGCGCCGGGTCGTCGCCGGGTATCGAAAAGGCCTGGCCGTCGGGCAGAACGCCGCGCGCAGCGCTGACCATCACGCGCCCCTGCAGCAGCGCCGCCTCGTCGATCTGCAACGTCACGAAACCCCAGGGCCAGACGCAGGTTGCCGTCAAAAGGCCTTCCTGCTGGCGCGCCGCAAACCGGTCCTGCTGTTGGAAGTGCTGAGGCTGAAGGAACATGCCTTCGGTCCACATCACCTTGTTGTGCCACGTCATCGATGACTGCTGCGTTGGGTGGGGTTTTGCCGAGCCTGCTGGCGGCCGACAGGGGTCAAAAGTCTGTACCCGACGATACACGGCCGGGGTTCACGAGTCACCCTTGCTGACCCCACCTTTGCCGGGGCGTGCAGGGCCGCTGTGCAAGTACCGGCCTGCACTCCACCCCCGCAGGCGCAGAATAGAACTTTGGTCTTGGTCAGGGTATGATTTTGCGGCTGCCGAACCACAGAGGTAACCCCGATGAAACAACGACACTGCTTCCGTGCCGCGGCCCTGCTCGTGGCGCTGGCGATGCACGGCCCGGTCTTTGCGCAAGAGGTGGTGGAGATGGGCCAGAGCCTTCCCGACGCCAAGGCCGTGGCCGAAGGGCTGTTCCCCGAAGAGGCGTGTGAACAGTTGAAGGCGGCGGGCTTCAAATGCATGGGTTTCAGACCCGCGGTGCGCTATTCGTTGCCTGCCGCAGCCTTCAAGCTCGGCTCGGCCGAGCTGCCCGACGGGCTGAAGAAACAGCTCGACGTGTTTGCCGAGGTGCTGAAGGGCAAACGCGGTTCGGGCAAGGTGGTGCGCATCGAAGGGCACGCCGACGCGTCGGGCACCAGCGCCGCCAACCAGGCGCTGTCGCAACGGCGCGCCGAAGCCGTCAAGTCCTATCTCGTGGAACTGGGCGCCGAGCCCTCGATGATCACCCCCGTGGGCGTGGGCGCCAACGCGCCCAAGAATGCCAAGGACCCCTTCGCGCCAGAAAACAGGCGCGTGGAAATCGGCCGCGCGACGCCGCCGTCCTGATCCTCGCGGCCGACGGGCCGCCCACGGCTGCAGCCCCTGCAGCCGCGCCAGCCGCGCCAGCCAGCCAGGGGACAGCGTTTCACGGAATCTGGTGCGTGAACTGGCCCGCCATGTTGATGCTGATGACGCCGGCAAAGGCACACATCAGCTTCGAACTGTCGTTCAACGCCGGCGCGCCGTTGACCAGCACCGTGGGTGAACCCGGCGCCCAGGGGCCGGGCGTGACCGGTGTGCACGGCATGGGGGTCAACACACCCAGCGCTGCGGCGGTGGCCGCGGCCACCGCCGGGTTGGCCGGGCTGCGGCACATGGCAAAAGGCGGGATGTTTGCAAACGGAATGTTGTCCAGGATGTTGGCCGCCATCACGTAGCTCGTCATCACCGTCTTCGGCGTGGGGATCAGCGAACTGGGCGCCATGCCCTGTGAGCACTGCATCATGGCGCCCATGCAGACTTGCATGGCCATCGGGGGCCTCCGTCGATTACGGGTTGATGGATTGAACGAACGCTGCGCGCCGGCGCCGCGGTCAGGACGGCAGCGCCGCCGGGCGCGTCCACACAGTCAGCGCACTGAAGTTGTCGTGGCTGGGCTTGGGCCGCGCCGCCAGGCGCACGGCATGGGACAGTTCAGCGAGCCACGAGCCCGGCGTAGCTGCTGCGGTCAATGAGACCTGCAGCAACTCGTCGTCCAGATATTCCCACAGACCGTCGGTGCACAGCAAAAACACGTCTCCTGCCTGCACGGCCTCACCGCCTTCACCGGCACTGACCTCCAGCGCATCGGGCGCGATGCCCAGAGCAGAGCGCAGTTCGCTGCGCTGCGGGTGGACGCGCAATTCGGCCGCTGACACCAGGCCCGAATCCACCAGCGACTGCACCAGGCTGTGGTCGCGGGTGCGCTGCACCAGCCGGCCTTGACGAAACCAGTACATGCGCGAGTCGCCCGCATGCGCCCACAGCGCGCGGTGTTCCAGGAAGTCCAGCACCAGGCAGACCACGGTGCTGTGCATGTCCTGCCGGGGAGTGCCGGGCACGCGCTGGCCGATGAGCACATCGTTGGTGACGCGCAGCAGGCGGTCCAGGTCTGCAGCGTGCGCCGCGGGTTGATGCGAAAAGCGGCCGATCAGCTCCTGCACCGCCAGCCGCGCCGCGATGTCGCCGCCGCCATGGCCGCCGGCTCCATCGGCCAGCACGCAGCACAGGTGCTGCTGCGAATGCCAGTGGCCGCAGGCGTCTTCGTTGTAGGTGCGCCCGCCGCGGTCGGAGATGAGTGCCACTTCGAGTGCCAGCATGGCGTTGCCTTCAGTGTGGGCCCGGTTCCGCCTGCAGGCGGTCGAGCTGGTCTTCATAGGCACGCAGGAAGGCCTTGCCGAAGAGTTCGTCAAAGTCGTCCTGGGCTTCGCTTTGCAGCTGACTGAACAGCTCCTGGAACAGCTCCCACAGCCGCGCCTTGCGCGCGCCGGGGATCAGGCTGGTGATGGCCGATTTGCGCGTGATCTTGGCCTCCAGCAACTGCGGGTCGAAGCGCTGCAGCACGCCGTCCAGCGCCGCGCGCATGCCGGCCATGACCCCCAGCTGGTGGGCGCGCAGGTCGTCGCAGGCGTCACGCACGGCCTGTGCCGGTGGCATGAAACCCTTCGTGGGGGGGCCCAGCAGGTGCTGCAGCGCCACCTCCACGGTGGGCGAAAACTTCAGCGGGTTGTTCTCGCGAGGCACGATCATCGTCATCTGCGCGCGCAGCTCGCGCTTGAGCGCCGCGCGCGCCAGCAGCAGCTCCACCGTGCCGCGCAGGCTTTCGCGCAACAGCTGGCCCAGCAACAGCATGGTGGCGGGGTCCAGCTGCTGCAGGCGCAGGCCCGGCGAGTCCAGTCCTTGCAGCAGCGCGCTCAGCAGTTCATCCGGACCGGCCGCTGCTGCAGGCGTTTGTGCTCGGTGCTGCGCCGCGGGCGCATCGGCCGCATGCTGCGCCGCAGCCGGTGGTGCGCCCGGCGCGGGGGTGGCGGAGGCGGTGGACGCACCGCTTGGCTGCTGCTCACCGCCCGGCACCGGAGCAAAGGCCGATGAGCGACCGCCCGGCAGCGTGACGACCCGGCCTTCGGCAGGCGGATGGTCCCAAGAGAAGACGGCCCCGGCTGGCAGCGCCGACGGCGCCGGCGCTGCGGGCAAGAGGGTGGTCGCAGGCACTGCAGGCACAGCAGGCACCGCAAGCGAGTGCGGCGCTGCCACCACGAGCGGCGCCAGGATGATCGACGTCTGCAGCTCTGACGCGTGATCGGGTGCGCTGGCCGGCGGTACGGTGGCCTGGCGGCCGAACGCCCGCAACGGGTCGGCATCAGCCGCCGTGTTGGGCTGCAGCTGCAGCGCCTGTGCAGCGCCGCCGCCCAGCGGGTCGGTGGCTGCAGCCGCGAAGGGGTCGGCCGCAGGTGCCAGCGCAGCCAGTCCAAACAGCGCATCCAGCGACTCGGCCGGTGCGGCGGGCAGGTCCAGCAACAGGTCGGCGCTGCGGAGGCTCTGCGCAGCCGGCAACGCTGATGCGGCAGACGCCGACGCAGCCGGCGCCAGGGCCGGGCGCGCAAAGGGGTCCCAGTCGGCGGGCATGAAACCCGGCGCCAGCGCCGCGGTGGCAGCCGCAGGCGGTGGTGATGCGAGCGGTGGTGATGCGAGCGGTCGTGATGCGAGCGGACGTGATGCCGGCGGCGGTGATGCGGCCGGTGGTGGTGCGGCCGGTCGCGCAGCGGCGAGCAAAGCGCTCGATGTCGACCTCGAACCCGGCTGGGGCGCAGGCACGGCCAGACCCAGGGCAGCATCACCGAAGAGATCGGCAAAGGGGTCGCTGCTGAGCGCTGCCGAGGCCTCGGTGACGGCGACCACGTAGCCGCCGATGGTGAGTTGATCGCCGGGTGCCAGCGGGTGCTCGCGACCGGCACCCACGAGTTGACCGTTGACACTGATGGGGTTGCTGCCGTTGTCGACCACCGCATAGCGCCCGGCCCTGCAAACCACCCGGGCGTGCACGCGCGAGATCGTCCGTTCGGGGTCGGGCAGCACCAGCTGGTTGGAGTCGGCACGGCCCACGGTGCCGCCCAGTTCGTCGAAGGTGCAAGCCGGGCCCGAAGTCGGAGCACCGTTGTAGCTGAGCACGGTCAGCAAGATCATGCACCAGCTCCTGTGGCAGACGAGGGCCACAGCATAGCCGCCCATGTGGGGTGCCGGATCGCGTGCAGAACCGCCTGCACAAACGGGCGCAGAACCACCTCAGCGCAGCACATAGAAGCGCCCTTCGATGTGCGCCAGCCGCAGCGGCCAGGTCATGCTGCCGCCCCCAACCACCACGCTGTGCAGAGCCGGCTGGCCCGCGGGCGTCAGACACTCCAGCAGCCGGCCGTCGCCCACCGCGCGCAAGACCAGGGTGCTGGGCTTGGGCATCGGCGGCATCTACTGTTTGAGGTGCTAAT
>JBBQMM010000017.1:0-21531 GCA_038328935.1 Burkholderiales bacterium | reverse complement strand
GGCGGTGTTTTCCTTCATCGACTCTTCCTGCACCATGCGCAGGATCTGCAGCGCGCTGCTCTCGGTGTCGCGGATGTGGCCGGTGCCGTTGCAGCGCGGGCAGGTGATGTGGTTGCCTTCGCTCAGCGCCGGGCGCAGGCGTTGGCGGCTCAGTTCGAGCAGGCCGAACTTGCTGATGCTGCTGAACTGCACGCGCGCGCGGTCGAAGCGCAGGCCGTCGCGCAGGCGCGTTTCCACCTCGCGCCGGTTCTTGCTTTCTTCCATGTCGATGAAGTCGACCACGATCAGGCCGCCCAGGTCGCGCAGCCGCATCTGGCGCGCGATTTCATCGGCCGCTTCCAGGTTGGTGCGCGTGGCGGTTTCTTCGATGTCGCTGCCGCGCGTGGAGCGTGCGCTGTTGACGTCCACGCTGACCAGCGCTTCGGTGTGGTCGATGACGATGGCGCCGCCCGAGGGCAGGTTGACGGTGCGGCTGAAGGCCGTTTCGATCTGGTGTTCGATCTGGAAACGGCTGAACAGCGGCGCGTCGTCGCGGTAGCGCTTCACGCGATTGGCCGTTTCCGGCATCACGTGGTTCATGAACTGCTGCGCCTGATCGAAGATGTCGTCGGTGTCGATCAGGATCTCGCCGATGTCCGCCGTGAAGTAGTCGCGGATGGCGCGGATGACGAGGCTGCTTTCCTGGTAGATCAGGAAGGCGCCCTTGCCGGCTTTGGAAGCGCCGTCGATGGCGTCCCACAGCTTGAGCATGTAGTTCAGGTCCCACTGCAGCTCGGATGCGGTGCGGCCGATGCCGGCGGTGCGTGCGATCAGGCTCATCCCTTTCGGGTACTCGAGCTGGTCCATCGCGTCTTTCAGCTCTTCGCGCTCCTCACCTTCGATGCGGCGGCTGACACCACCGCCACGCGGGTTGTTGGGCATCAGCACCAGGTAGCGGCCGGCCAGGCTGACGAAGGTGGTCAACGCTGCGCCCTTGTTGCCGCGTTCTTCCTTTTCGACCTGCACCAGCAGGTTGTCGCCTTCCTTGACGACGTCCTGGATGCGCGCTTCGCGGGCGCTGACGCCCTCGCGGAAATAGATCTTCGAGATTTCCTTGAACGGCAGGAAGCCGTGGCGGTCTTCGCCGTACTCGACAAAACAGGCTTCGAGCGACGGCTCGACGCGGGTGATGACGGCTTTGTAGATGTTGCCCTTGCGCTGTTCGCGCCCTTCGATTTCGGTCTCGAAGTCGAGCAGTTTTTGTCCATCGACGATGGCCAGGCGCCGCTCTTCCGGCTGCGTGGCGTTGATCAGCATGCGTTTCATGTGCACTCCTGCGCGGGCCCGCGGGTTTGAATCCCGACGGGCTGGTTCTTGCTTCGATGCACGGCAAGCGCAATGGAAGAACCCGCGTCGCGAAATGCCCTGGACTGCGTGTGGCCTGTGCACGGCCCGGCGGCTTCATGCCGGGGGTGCCAGGGGCCTCAGGAACGCAGCGTTGGCGCGTGCGGCCGGCCCGGTGGTGCCGTGCATGCAAGTGGCCTCCGGCGCCGCCACGGATCGCGTGGCATGGCTCGTGCACCGGCCGCGCCGGCTTGGTGCCGGGGCCAGAAGGTGCAGGTGGGGGAGGACCGCTGGGGCATGGGGCTGCACCAAAGTGCTGGCTGCGGGCGCCTGGCCGGTTCAGGCGCTGCTAAAAAGAGCAGTTGATCGCGTGAGACCCGGCCGGGCGCCGTGAATTTTCGGTTGGCTGCGCCGCCTGCTTTGGGAAGGGCGGCCCAGCCGGGGTTCGGTTGCGTTTGTCTGCCGCCTGCTGGTGGTCGCCCGCCGGGTCACTTGGGGACCGCGGCCTGGGCAACGTGAAGCGGGCGTTGCATCACCTGTAAACACTGGCCCTGTCAGGCCAGCCCTGCCACGGTATCAACACAAGTGCCCGGGTAAACTCCGATAAATCAAGCACTTACAGCCTAATCGTGGTCCTGGCCAGTATAGCGGGCTATTTTCATGCCCCCCCCTGAGTACGGTGTTGCTGGCGCAGCGCCTGCCGTGCAGTGGCTGACCGTGGACACCGAGTCTGCCGGCCAGCGGCTGGACAACGTGCTGCTGCGCGTGCTCAAGGGCGTGCCCAAGACCCACATCTACCGCGTCATACGCTCGGGTGAAGTGCGCGTGAACAAGGGGCGCGCGCACGCCGACACCCGCGTGGCTGCCGGCGACGTGCTGCGCCTGCCGCCGATGCGGCTGCCCGAAAAGAGCACTGCGCCGCCCGCGCCCGGCCGCGAGTTCCCGGTGCTGATGGAAGACGAGCACCTGCTGGCCATCGACAAACCGGCGGGCGTGGCGGTGCACGGCGGCAGCGGCGTGAGCTTTGGCGTCATCGAGCAGCTGCGCGCCGCGCGGCAGGCTCCAGGAGCAGCGGCCCGCTATCTGGAATTGGTGCACCGGCTGGACAAGGAAACCTCGGGCATCCTGCTGCTGGCCAAGAAGCGCAGCGCGCTGGTGGCGCTGCAAGACCAGTTTCGGGCCCGCGACACGGCCAAGACCTATGCCGCATTGGTCTGGGGCGTCTGGCCCGACAAACTCAAAGTCATCGACCAGGCGCTGCACAAGACACTGGACGCCGCTGGCGAGCGCCATGTGCGCGTGGTGGACGACAGCCATGCTGACGGCCGCCGTTCCATCACGCTCGTGCGTGTGGCGCAGCACCTTCAAGGCTGCACGCTGCTGGACGTGACCATCAAGACGGGCCGCACGCACCAGATACGGGTACACCTGCAACACGCCGGGCACGCCATCGTGGGCGACCCCAAGTACGGCGACTTTGCCCGCAACAAGGCCTTTGCCAAGGCGCAGCACTTCGAGCGCATGTTCCTGCACGCACGCGATCTGGCCTTCGACCACCCGGCCAGCGGCGCGCGCATCGCGTTGCATGCGCCACTGCCCGCCGACTGCGCGCGGCTCTGTCTTCACTCCCTCTCCCTTCCAGGGAGAGAGTCGGGGTGAGGGTGGAATGCATCCGCATCTGCACCCGAGCAGTCCAGTGACTCCACCACTCACTCACCCACTCACCCACTCACCCACTCACCCATCGCCCCAACCCGCGCCCTTGAAAAAGAGAGGGTTCCCACATATGAATCATCGCCCCCGCCGTTTCGACCTCATTGCCTTCGACTGGGACGGCACCCTGTTCGACAGCACGATGCTCATCGTGCGCTGCATCCAGGCCGCCTGCCGCGACATCGACGTGCCGGTGCCCAGCGACGAGGCCGCCGCCTACGTCATTGGCCTGGGCCTGCACGACGCGCTGCAGCATGCCGTGCCGGGCCTGCACCCGGCGCGTTATCCCGAGTTGGGCGCCCGCTACCGCGCTCACTACGTCGCCGGGCAGCATGAGCTGGTGCTGTTCCCAGGCACCTTGGCCATGCTGCAGGACTTGAAAGAGCGCCAGCACCTGCTGGCGGTGGCCACCGGCAAGGCGCGCCGTGGGCTGGACGAGGCGCTGACCCATTCGCAGCTGCGCGGCATGTTCGACAGCACCCGCACCGCTGACGAAACTGCCGGCAAGCCGCATCCGCTGATGCTGCAGGAGCTGATGGCGGAACTGGGCGTGCCGGCCGAGCGCACCTTGATGATTGGCGACACCACGCACGACCTGCAACTGGCACGCAACGCCGGCACCGCGCGCGTGGCGGTCAGCTACGGCGCGCACGACACAGCGGCCTTCGCCGAGCATGAGCCGCTGCTCGTGGCCCACAGCACGGCGGAACTGCACCAGTGGCTGGCCAGCCATGCATGACTGGCGCCATCTGCGGCTGCTCGGGCGCCATGACGGCGCGCAGCACTGAATGAACGATGACAAAAGCGACGGCATGAATGAGGGCGAGAACGACAGCATGAACGACGGCAAGAACGACGGCAAGAACGACGGTAGGCACGACGGCAGGCGCCACGACACCGGGGGCAGCGATCCCGCCTCTGCCCGAGCCGGCAGGGGTGAACCGCTGTGCGCCAGTGCCGAACTGGCCGAGCGAGGGCGTGCCTTCGTCTGGGACGTTTTGCTTTACGGGCGGCCGGCGCGCGCCTTCGTGCTGCGCATCGATGGCCAACCCCGCGCCTATCTCAACCGCTGCGTGCACGTGCCCACTGAAATGGACTGGCAGGAAGGCCAGTTCCTGGACATGGACCGCCGCTTCATCCTGTGCAGCATCCACGGCGCAGCCTACGACCCCGACGACGGGCGCTGCGTCGGCGGCCCGTGCGGCAGTGGCCGCCTGACGCCGGTGGCCGTGCAAGAGCGTGACGGCCAGCTCGCTTGGTATCCTTCCCGCGACATCGAGCCGGTGTCTTTCGACGCACCCGGCCCTACAGGTTCACCATGAGCACCGATCCATCCTCTCCTTCAGATCAGCAGCAGCCCCAGCCCGCCACCGAGCCCTTGACGCTGACGGCTGCGGCGGCGCTGGCTGCACAGGCGGCCCAGCGCCCCGCCGCAGCCGCCGGACTCGAATCAACCCTCGAGAAAGTCGCCGCCGAACTGCTGCGCCAGCAGCGCAGCGACCGCCGCTGGCGCAACTTCTTTCGCCTGTCCTGGCTGGGCCTGGCGGCGGTGGTGTTGTGGGCGGCGCTGTCTCGCGCCCACGTGCCGGCCGCCAGCGGTGCGCCGCACACCGCGCTGGTGGACTTGCGGGGCGAGATCAGCGCCGAGAGCCCGGCCAGTGCCGAGGCCCTGGTGGCCGCACTCACCAGCGCGTTCGAAGACGCGGGCTCGAAAGCGGTGGTGCTGCGCATCAATTCGCCCGGAGGCAGCCCGGTGCAAAGCGGCATCGTCTATGACGAGATCAAGCGTCTGAAGGCCAAGCACAACAAGAAGCTGTATGCGGTGGTGGAAGAAATGGCGGCGTCGGGCGCTTACTACATAGCGGTGGGTGCCGACGAGATTTACGTCGACAAGGCCAGCATCGTGGGCAGCATCGGCGTGTTGATGGACGGCTTCGGTTTCACCGGCCTGATGGACAAGCTGGGCGTCGAGCGACGCTTGCTCACGGCCGGCGAAAACAAAGCCATGCTCGACCCCTTCAGCCCCGTCAGCCCGCAGCAGCGGGCCAAGGCCAAGGCGATGATCGAACAGATACACCGCCAGTTCATCGCCGTGGTCAAGGAAGGACGCGGCACCCGGCTGATAGAAACGCCCGACACCTTTTCCGGCCTGTTCTGGAATGGCGAAGAGGCCGTCAAACAAGGCCTGGCCGACGCCACCGGCAACCTCGAATTCGTGGCCCGTGAAGTCATCAAGGCCGAAGACATCGTCGACTACACGCTGCATGAAAACGTGGCTGAACGTCTGGCCAAGCGCTTCGGCGCTGCGGTGGGTTCAGGGGCCGTCAAGGCGTTGCGCGAACTGGGGCCGCTGAAGTGACGGTGCCTTTTTCTGAACGCGTGGCCGTGGCCGCGCAGCACCTGCTGCCCAAACGTGCGCTCACGCAACTGATGGGCGCGCTGGCGCGCGCCGAAGGGGGCGCCGCCACGCGAGCAGCCACCACGGCCGTCGTCCGCTGGTTCATCCAGCGCTACGGTGTCGACATGGCCGAAGCGGCGCAAAGCGACCCGGCCGCGTACAACAGTTTCAACAGCTTCTTCACCCGCGCGCTGAAGGACGGTGCACGGCCGCTGGCCGACACGCAGCAGGGGCGCACGCTGTTGTGCCCGGTGGATGGCGCGATCAGCCAGTTTGGCGCCATCGACGGCCAGCGCATCTTCCAGGCCAAGGGCCATGACTACACCGCCACGGCGCTGGTGGGTGGGGACGCTGCCTTGGCGGCCCACTTGCACGGCGGCCACTTCGCCACGCTGTATCTCAGCCCGCGTGACTACCACCGCATCCACATGCCGGCCGCCGGGCGTCTGCTGCGCATGCTGCATGTGCCCGGCGAGCTGTTTTCGGTCAACCCGGCCACCGCGCGCGGCGTGCCGGGGCTGTTTGCGCGCAACGAGCGCGTGGTGTGCGTGTTCGAGGGCACGCAGCAGGGCGGCGGCCCGCTGCAGGGCAAGCCCTGGGTGCTGGTGCTGGTGGGCGCCACCATCGTGGGCAGCATGGCCACCGTGTGGCACGGGCTGGTGAACCCGCCGCGCCCGGGCACGCTGCGCGACTGGGCTTATCACGATCAAGCGATAGAGCTCGCAGCGGGCGCCGAGATGGGCCGCTTCTTGCTGGGCAGCACGGTGGTGCTGCTGTTCCCGGCCGGGCCGCTGCGCTTCGACGCCCGCTGGGCGCCCGCCGGGGCCGTACGCATGGGTCAGGCGATGGCGCAGTGGGTTTGAGTCCCGAAGCCGCCGCTGCTTTACCGGTTGAAGATGACGCTGCGGCTGCGCGCCGCGCCCGCTGGGCCCGTCTGCTGATGTGGGTGGTGCCGGCGATGTGGTCGTCCAACTACATCATCGCCCGCAGCGCTGACGGTGTCATCGCTCCGCACCTGCTGGCCAGCGGCCGCTGGCTGCTGGCGGGTGCGCTGCTGATGGCGTTTCTGGGCGCCCCCGGTGTGCAGTCGCTGCGCCGGGCATGGCGCGGTGAATGGCGCCACACGCTGGTGCTGGGGGTGCTGGGCATGACCATCTGCGGTGCCTGGCTGTACCAGGGTGCACGCAGCACCAGCGCCACCAACATTGCGCTGCTGTATGCCGCCACGCCGGTGGCGATTGCCGCCTTGAGCGCCCGCTTGCTGCACGAGCAGCTGCGCCTGCGCCAAAAGGCCGGAGCCGCGCTGGCGCTGGCCGGGGTGCTGTTCGTCATCGCCAAGGGCGACCTGGCCAACTTGCTGGAAGTGCGCTTTTCCAGCGGCGACTTCTGGGTCCTGATCTGCACCGTGTCGTGGACGGCGTATTCGGTGCTGTTGAAGCTCTGGCCTTCGCGCATGGGCCCTGGCGAGCGCCTGGTGGCCATCATTGCCGGCGGCTTGCTGGTGCTGCTGCCCTTCACGCTGCTGGAGGCCTGGCTGGCCCCCAGCCCGCCGCTGGGGGCCCATGCTGCGGCGCTGGTGGTGCTGGCCGCCGTATTGCCTGGCGTGCTGAGCTACAGCGCCTATTCCTACCTGCAGCGCGAACTGGGAGCCGCGCGCACGGCGCTGATGCTGTACCTGGCGCCGGTGTATGGCGCGTTGCAGGGCTGGGCGATCCTGGGCGAGGTGCCCGGCTGGTACCACGTGGTGGGTGCGGCGCTGATCCTGCCCAGCATTGCGCTGGCCACACGCAAGTAAGGGGCTGGGGCCAGCGCCGGAGTCAGCCGAACAGACCCGGCGCGAGCGCCGGATCGTCGTCGTCGCTGTAGAAACAGTTCGGGCACACCGCGCGGTAGCGGTTGTTGCCGCCAATCAACACCTGCTCGCCTTCTTTCACGCGCCGGCCCTGGTCGTCCACACGCAGGTTCATGCTGGCCTTGCGCGCGCAGGCACAGATGGTTTTCATCTCTTCCAGGTCGTCGGCCAGCGTCAGCAGCGCCGCCGCGCCCGGAAAGGCCACGCCCTGGAAGTCGCTGCGCAGGCCGTAGCACAGCACCGGCACCCGCCCGGCATGCGCCAGCCGGTGCAACTGGCGCACCTGCTCGGGCGTAAGGAACTGCGCTTCGTCGATCAGCACACAGGCGATGCCCGTGCCCAGCCATTCGGCGTTGAAGACGGTGTGCGGCCCGAAGGTCTCGGCGCTGCGCTGCAGTCCCAGCCGCGAGCCGATCACGCCAGCGCCGGCGCGGTCGTCATGAGCAGCCGTGAACAGCCGCACGCGCATGCCGCGTTCTTCGTAGTTGTGCGCCGCCTGCAACAAGGCCGTGGACTTGCCGGCATTCATCGCTGCGTAGCGGAAGTAAAGCTTGCTCAAGAGAGTGGTGGACGGGGCGCGATGATGGGTTGAGCTGCCGAAGCTGCGCGGTTGCGGCAGGCCGCATTTTCACTTGGGCCGCGCCGCTTCCACTGCGTGCCGTGACGAGATTGCGGCCGCTCGGTGGGCCCACTCTGGCAGCTGGTGACCGCCTGGCTCTGCAGTCAACCCAGTCCGCCATCGCCAGCAGCCGCGTGAATCAGACGCAGCAGGATCGACTTGTAACCCAGATGCAAAACGGCCGCACAGGGCGGCCGTTCTTCTGGGGCGGCAACTGTGCCGCACTGACTACCGCGTTTACAGCGGCGGAATGCGCAGCACCTGGCCCGGGTAGATCTTGTCGGGGTGGCTCAGCATCGGCTTGTTGGCTTCGAAAATCACCGGGTACTTGTTGGCATCGCCATAGAGAGACTTGGCGATCTTGCTCAGGTTGTCGCCGCTGACGACGACGTGGAACTGCGCTTCGGGCGCCGGGTTGGCCACCGTGAGCATGTCGTTGACCTGCGTCACGCCCGCCACGTTGCCGCAGCACAGCAGGATCTTCTCCTTCGTGGCCTGGTCGTCGACCACGCCCGAGACGGTGACGGTGGCCGAAGGCGCGTCGAACGACACGTCCAGCCCGTCGGCGGGCAGCCCCTGGGCGCGGATGTAGCCGACGATGGCGTCACCGGCGGCGCGGCTCAGGGCGGCCACGTTTTCAGGCGTCGGGGCTGCTACGACGGCAGCTTCTGCGGCCTTGGCTTCGCCGGTACCAAACAGTTTCTCGCCGGCGCTCTTGATGAATGACAACAGACCCATGGACTTGCTCCTCGCAGGATGCGTGATGAATAAGCCAGGGATGCTACGCCACACCGGCCCCTGGCGGTCCCCGCCCCTTGGATGGGAGATGCGGGCTGCAGACTGCGAGTTCTTGTTGTTGCTGCTGGGTTGGTCTGCGTGGGCGGCCTACTTCAAGCGCCAGGGCCGGCGCATCAGCGGCATGGCATCGGACACGGAGGTGACCGCGCCATCGAACGGGTGATTCAGCATGCCGCCCGCCGCGGACACGATCTTCCACACGTACTGGCGGGTCTCGGAGTAGGGCGGCACGCCCATGTAGCGCTCGACGGCACCTTCGCCGGCGTTGTAGGCCGCGGCGGCCAGCACCACGTCGCCCTGGTAGCGCGCCAGCAGCCAGCGCAGGTAGGCCATGCCACCGCGCACGTTCTGTGTCGGATCCATGGTGTTGCGCACGCCGAAGCGGGCAGCAGTCTCGGGTATCAGCTGCATCAAACCCTGTGCGTTTTTTGGCGACACCGCGGCCGGGTTGAAGTTGCTCTCGGTGGCGATGAAGGCCAGCACCAGATGGGGTTCGAGCTTGAACTCGGGCGCCGCCAGCCGAACAAAGCGCACCAGCGCCTCGGGCGCATTGCGGGGTGGCGGTGGCGGCGGCGGTGCCAGCGCGACGCTGCCCGTCTGCGCCTTGCCGGCCGCAGCCAGCAAGCGTGCGCGCTGCTGTTCAAGGGCGGCGGCCGCGGCCGCCATCGACGCCGCAAGCGCCAGGTCTTCTTCGGGTGGCCGCAGGCAGGCGGGCAGCGCGCCTCGCGGTGTGCCCATGCGGGCGAGGATGTTGCTTGCCTGCTGCAGGCCCTGTTCGGCGGCGGCTGCAAACAAGTGCGCAGCCTGCGCCTCGTCGCGTTCGATGCCGCGCGAATTGGTCAGCATCCAGGCCAGGCTGTACTGGCTTTCGGCGTCGCCGTGGCGCGCCGCGCGGCAGTACAACTCTGCCGCCCGCACGGGGTCGCGCAGCGAGCCCTGTTCACCGTATTCCAGCGCCTTGGCCTCTTGCCGCCAGCGCTCCACCTGAGAGGGCACGACGACTGCACGCTCCAGCGGTGGTGCGCCGGGCCGGGGCAGGCCGTCGAGTGTGAACACCGGTTCCGCGTGCTGCGCCATCGCTGCAGGGATGCTGAACGGCGCGACGCACAACGCCATCCACAGCATGAAGCGGGCAAGGCCTCCCACCCACCCCGCGCGGCGTAGCGGGGGGATGGGGCGGCGGGTGTGGACAGGGTCGGTCAGCACGGGGAGCGAAGTCTAGCGACCTAAGCAGCGCTTGGGGCGCGCGCTGCACTGGGCGGCCGGCGGATAAAGGGCAAGAACGGCAAGAAGGGCGCGCAGTGCTCAACTGGCGGTCACAGCCCCGCCCTGGGGTTGCAGGCCAGTCCCGTTCATGTGAAACGGTATGTAAGCGTCGATTCAACCCCTTCGATGCTCCGAAACAGGTAGCAGCGGATAATCAGCCCGGTGAAGGAGACCAGACCGCCGCTGGTGCGAGCGTGGAAACACGGCACTGGAGGAAGGTCCGGACTGCGCAGGGCAACGTAGCAGCTAACGGCTGTCCACCGCGAGGTGAGGATCAGAGCAACAGAGACGAGTCTTGGCAGGGCGTCCCACGTGGGGGTGTTCTGCGGACAGGCGGCGCAAGCCGACTGTGCCCTGCGGCCTGCCGCAGGGCGCCGGGTTCAAGCCCGGCCCAGGCAGCCACCTTTTGTGGGGCTGCGCCCCGCCAAGGGTGAAACGGGCAATCTCTACGCGCAGCAATACCAAGTAGGCACACAGTGAGTGGCAAGGCTTTGCCGCGCTGCTCGACCGTCGGCCCGACGGGGTGTGCGGGTAGGTAGCACCGAGCCGGAGGGTGACCTTCGGCCCAGAGGAATGGCGGTCACGGCGGCTTTTCGCAAGAAGGGCTGTTGCACAGAATCCGGCCTATCGGTCTGCTTCACACTTTTTGGTCACCGTCCCCTGCCCAGGGGGCGGCTCTTGGCCCTGGCGGCCGCACTGCCCATACCGATGAATCCCGACGCTCAATCCCTCTGGCGCGGCCCGCGCTGGACGCTGGCGCTGCTGCTGGCTTGCCTGGGCATGATCGGCCCCTTTGCCATCGACGCCTATCTGCCGGCGTTTGCCGGCATTGCGGCCAGCCTGAACGCCACGCCGCTGCAGATGCAGCAAACGCTGTCGAGCTTTCTGTTGGGCTTCGCCGTCATGAACCTGTTCCACGGCGCGCTGTCAGACAGCGTGGGCCGGCGCCCGGTGGTGCTGATGGGCGTGGTCGTCTTTGGTATCGCGTCGGTGGGCTGCGCGCTGAGCAATTCGGTCGCCACGCTGGTGTTCTTTCGTGCGCTGCAGGGGCTGTCGGCCGGTGCAGGCATGGTGGTGTCGCGCGCCATCATCCGCGACATGTTTCCACCCGCGGACGCGCAGCGCGTGATGTCGCAGGTGACCATCTTCTTCGGCGCCGCGCCGGCGGTGGCGCCGCTCTTTGGCGGCCTGTTGTTCGAGGCGGCGGGATGGCATTCGATCTTCTGGTTGCTGGCCGGCCTGAGTCTGCTGCTGTGGCTGGCCATCTGGCGCTGGTTGCCGGAGACGCTGCACGCCACCGCGCGCCAGCCCTTCAGTGCTGGCCACCTGATGCGCGGCTACGCGGGGCTGATGCGCAACCCGCGTTTCGTGGCCCTGGTTTTTGCCAGTGGCGTGCCTTTCAACGGCATGTTTCTCTATGTGCTGTCAGCGCCCGCCTTTCTGGGTGAGCACCTGCATCTTGCGCCGTCGCAGTTCTTCTGGTTCTTCATCGCTACCGTGTCGGGCATCATGGGGGGTGCGTGGCTGTCGGGACGGCTCGCCGGCCGCATCAAGCCGCGGCACCAGATTCGACACGGCTTCGTCATCATGCTGGCGGCGGCCGTGGTCAATGTGCTGCTCAACCTGTGGCTGCAGCCGCACGTGGCGTGGGCGCTGTTTCCGATTGCGGCGTTTGCGTTTGGCTGGTCGCTGATGGTGCCGGTGGTGACCTTGATGTCGCTGGACCAGGCGCCCGACCGCCGTGGCATGGCGTCGTCGGTGCAGAGCTGCGTGGGCAGCCTGGCCAATGCAGCGGTGGCCGGTGTGCTGGCGCCGCTGGTGATGCATTCGGCGCTGGGGCTGGCGGTGACGTCGCTGGCCATGCTGGGCGTGGGCGCCGTGGCGTGGGTGTGGGTGAAGCCGCGGCTGGCTTGACGCGCAGCAGCGTGGCCGTCAAGTTGCCTGGCCTGGCGCCGATAAGACGGGCAGGAAGGCCCGCCATGCAACCCACTGCCGACATCCCCAGCCGTATCCGCACGACGATCAGGAAGTGCCCAGCTGGCCGGCGCATGTGGGTGTGGGCCGCCGTTGCTGTGCTTCACGCGGCGCCGCTGCAGGCGGCCGAACAGGCCGCGGCGGCGCAGGCGGGCGCGGGCAAAAACGCGCATGCTGCGCCGGCCAAGGCCGCAGACAAAACGCCTGACAAGGCGGCGCCAGCGGGCTCTGTGGTGGCGGTGGCACCGTTGCAGGCGCCCGCCAGCGACGCCGATCCGATGGAGCGTTTGCGCCAGCGTCTGGGCGAAAGGCTGACGACCGCCAAGCCCGCCGACGGCGCCGGCGGTCCGTTCGAAATACGGGTGGTGGCCAAAGCGCCGGCCACGGCGTCCGCCGCCAAAGGGCACGCGAAGTCCGGTGCCAACCAGGGCAAAGGGCACGCAAAAGCAGGCGCAGCCCATGCGCCGCACTGGGCCTACTCCGGGCCGGCCGGCCCGCAGACCTGGGGCGGCCTGAAACCCGACTTCGCGCTGTGCGCCAAAGGCCAGCGCCAAAGCCCGATCGACATCCAGGGTGGCTTGCCGGTGGAGCTGGAGCCGGTGCAGTTCAACTACAAGGCCACCCGTTTCGGGGTCGTCGACAACGGCCACACGGTGCAGGCCAACCTGGCAGCGGGCAACTTCATCGAAGTCGGCGGCCGGCGCTTCGAGCTCAAGCAGTTCCACTTTCACCGCCCCTCAGAAGAGCGCATCGACGGCCGCCAGTTCGAGATGAGCCTGCACCTGGTGCACAAGGACGATCAGGGTCGTCTGGCTGTGGTCGCGCTGTTGCTGGACCGCGGATCACCCCACCCGGCGGTGCAGAAGGTGTGGAACAGCCTGCCGCTGGAGAAACAAGAAGAACTGCCGGCGCGCGCGCCGCTGGAGCTGGCCGAACTGCTGCCCAGCGACCACAGCTACTACACCTACATGGGCTCGCTCACCACGCCGCCTTGCTCCGAGGGCGTGCAGTGGATCGTGATGCGCCAGCCGGTGTCGGTATCGGCCGCGCAGATCGAGCTCTTCGCCCGTCTGTACCCGATGAATGCGCGGCCTTTGCAGCAGGTGGCGGGGCGGCGCATCCTGCAGTCGCAGTAGCCACTGCGGCTGCCGGCGGTTGCCGCGAAAGAGGGCGGCGGACGAAAGCAGCGGAAGACGGCAGCGGAAGACGGCAGCGGAAGAGGGCAGCGCGAGTCCACGCGTCCACTGACCCGAGTCAAGGCTTGCGCCGCGCCAGCAGCAGCAGCACGGGCCACAGCCACAGGCTCAGCCACCATAAAAAGACACGCTGGGCACTGACCGGCCGTGTTTCGTGCCGCGCCAGCTTGGCAAACAACACGCCGGCGCCCACCACCACGTACAGCAACAGCGCGCTGTAGGCGGCCACGCGGGCGCCGTAGCTGGGCGTGACCAAAAGGTCGCCCAGCCACGCACCAGCCAACGCAGCAGTCAGCACCGCCAGTAGCAAGGCCAGGGCGACGCCGGTGATGGCGTGGCGCAGCTTCCAGAGTGGGTCGTTCTCGATCATGTGTGCGAAAAAACGTGAAGCAATACCGGGGCCAGCGAGACGCGCTTATCGTCGCATGCCTAACAAAGCACTTTCATTCACCCCTACAAGTACTTACTTTAGAAGGGAATTTTTTTAAAGACTGGTTGAAACCACAGTCCCAAGTGCTTGATTCCATTGGGCTTTGTCGGCCGGCAAAGACGTTGACCCCGTCGCCTGCGTTAGATAAAGTGGGGCTGGGTGCAGATTTTTGTCTTTTAGTGCAGCGAGTGACGCTTCTTGGCGGCATTTCGGTGCAGATACGGCTGGCGGGTGATGGTCTTCAGGGGTGGTCCGGTGTTGACGTTGGACGGCAAGGGGCGGATCACCGTGCCTTCGCGCTGGCGCGACCTGCTGATGACCACCGTCAACGGGCAGATGGTGGTGGCCAAGAACCCCGACGGCTGCCTGTCGCTGTTTCCGTTGCCGGTGTGGGAAAAGCTGGAAACCACGCTGCTGGACCTGGGCTGGGAGCACGACGCCTGGCGCCGCTTCCTGATCGGCAGTGCCACCGAGGTCGAGATCGACAGCGCATCGCGCGTGCTCATTCCGCCCGAGTTACGGCTCTGGGCCGGGCTGGAAAAAGACGTGAAGTTCATGGGAGTGGGTCCACATTTCGAATTGTGGGACCAGACCCGCTATGAAGCACGCGAAACCGTAGCCATCGCCCAGGGGCGGCCGGAACCACTGCGCAACGTGGTCATCCGGTGAACACCGCGCAGCCATGCAAGCACACCACCGTGTTGCTGTCCGAGGCTGTGCAGGCCTTGGTGACGCATCCGGGTGGCCTGTACGTCGACGGCACCTTCGGCCGTGGCGGCCACAGCCGCGCCGTGCTGGCGCAGCTGGGCCCGGCCGGCCGCCTGCTGGCGTTTGACAAGGACCCGCAGGCGGTGGCGGTGGCCTCTGAAATCACCGACCCCCGTTTTGCGATCTGCCATGCCAGCTTTGCCGACATGGCCGCTGAGCTGGCCGAGCGTGGCGTGCAGCGTGTGCAGGGCGTGCTGCTCGACCTGGGCGTGAGCTCACCACAGATCGACCAGCCCGAGCGCGGCTTCAGTTTTCGCTTTGACGCACCGCTGGACATGCGCATGGACACCACGCGCGGCATCACGGCGGCTCAGTTCCTGCTGCAGGCCGAGCAGCGCGAGATCGAAAGGGTTATCCGTGACTTGGGCGAAGAACGGTTTGCTGCATCGATTGCAAGGGCGCTTGTCGCTCGCCGCGAAAGCGGCTCCCCCGTGGCCACCACGGCAGAGCTTTCGGCACTCGTGGCTGGTGCCGTCAAGACCCGCGAAGCGGGGCAGAACCCGGCCACACGCACTTTTCAAGCCATTCGGATTCATGTCAACGCCGAGCTTGAAGAACTGCAACAAGGCCTAGATGCGGCACTGGCGCTGCTGGCGCCACAGGGCCGGCTGGCGGTGATCAGCTTTCATTCGCTGGAAGACCGCATCGTGAAGACCTTCATCGCCCGCGAGAGCCGCGACGTGGTGGACCGCCGCGCGCCGATGGCGCCGCCGCGGCCGCTGAAGCTGAATGCACTGGTGCGCATCAAACCATCGGCCGCCGAAGTGGCGGCCAACCCGCGGGCCCGTTCGGCTGTGCTGCGCGTGGCCGAACGCACCGAGGTGCCCGCATGAACAAGGTCAATCTGTTGCTGCTGGCGCTGCTGATGGGCAGCAGCCTGCTGCTGGTACGCACCTCGCAAGAAGCGCGGCAGCTGTTTTCGGCCGTGGACCGCGCCGAACGCGAGCAAAAGCAGCTCGACGCCGAGTACAGGCGCCTGGACGCCGAGCGCCAGACGCAGGCCACGCACCAGAAGGTGGAGCGCGTGGCGCGCCAGCGCCTGCACATGGCGCCGCCGGTGCTGACGGTGTATGTGGACCCGCCAGCGGGAACCGCCGCGCCCAACGTGCCGGGCGTGCCGGGCGTGCCGGGGATGCCGGTACTGGCGACGGCCAAGGCCGACACCTCGCGCTGAGCCAGACGCACCCTCAGCACACACCGCGCGCGCCCCCATGACCTGCCCCCCCGCTCGCCGCCAGCCGCCCGCCCATCGCCCGTCGCCCGTCGCCCATCGCCCATCGCCTCATCTGTCATGAACGCCCGCAGCAACCCGCCCCCCCCCAGCTCCCGCGACAAGGCTCGCGCCAGTGCCGGTGCCAGCGTGCGCAGCGTCAACTACGCCACCAGCCCGCTGCTGGCCAGCCGCACGCCGCCCTGGCGTTCGCGCTTCGTGCTGTTGCTGGTGGGGCTGCTGTTTGCCGGCCTGGTGGTGCGCGCGGCCTATGTGCAGATCTACAAGCCCGAGTTCTATCAGCGCAAGGGTGAAGAGAAGTTCGTGCTCAAGGAGAAGCTGTCGGCCAGCCGCGGCAGCATCCTGGACCGCAACGGCGCCCTGCTGGCCAGCAGCGTGCAGCTGCCTTCGGTGCTGATCGACACCAAGACCTTTGCTGCCGACAGCGCGCAGCGCAAGTCGATGTCCAGGCTGCTGGCGCTGAAGGCCGGCGAACTGGACGAGCGCCTGGAGGCCACCAAGGGCACGCTGGTGCTGCGCCGGCATCTGGAGCCCGCGGTGTGGGAGCAAGTGAAGGCGCTGGGCATGAAGGGCGTTTACGACATGCCCGAGTACAAGCGCCGCTACCCCGAAGGCGAAGCGTCGGCGCACGTGGTCGGCTTCACGAACGTGGAAGACGTGGGCCAGGCCGGCGCCGAACTGGCTTTTCACGATCGGTTGCTCGGCACTGCCGGCGCGCGCAAGGTGGTGCGCGACCGCCTGGGCCGCGTGATCGAGAACCTGGACGAACCCTTGTTGCCCACGCATGGCCACGACGTCACGCTGTCCATCGACTCGCGCATCCAGTCGTTTGCCTGGCAGCGTGTGCGCGACGCCGTCAAGCTGCATGGCGCTGCCACCGGCAGCGTGGTGGTGCTGGACGCACTGACCGGCGAAATCCTGGCGCTCGCCAACTACCCCAGCTACGACCCCGGCAACCGCGCCAGGCTCGAGGGCCGGGCGCTGCGCAACGTGGCCGTCACCGATGTCTTCGAACCCGGCTCGACGGTGAAGCCCTTTACCGCGGCGATGGCGCTGGAGTCGGGCCGCTGGACGCCGCAGTCGCGCATCGACACCGCGCCCGGCCGCATCGTCATCCACGGCGCGGCCATCACCGACGCGCACCCGCACGGCGTGCTCAGCGTGGCCGAGATCATTCAAAAGTCCAGCAATGTCGGCACCGTCAAGCTGTCGCAGCAGATGCCGGCCAAGGACCTGTGGGCCATGTTCGATGCCGTCGGCATCGGCCACAAACCCGAGCTCGACTTTCCCGGCCTGGCCAAGGGCAAGCTGCGGCCCTACAAGACCTGGCGCCCGGTGGAGCACGCCACCATGAGCTACGGCTACGGCATCAACGCCAGCCTGCTGCAGATTGCGCGCGCCTACACCGTGTTCGCGCGTGATGGCGACCTCGTGCCCGCCACGCTGCTCAAGCGCGACCCGGCGCTGGGCCCGGTGGCTGCCGGTGAGCGCGTGATGTCGGCCAAGACCGCACGCGCCGTGCGCGAGATGCTGCGCATGGCGGCCAACCCCGGTGGCACGGCGCCGGTGGCGCAGGAGAAGACGCTGGGTTATTCCGTCGGCGGCAAGACCGGTACTGCACGCATCAGCGGCAAGGGCGGCTACACCAACAAGCACCACGGTTTCTTCGTCGGCCTGGCGCCGGTGAGCAACCCGCGCGTGGTGGTGGCGGTGTTGGTCTGCGAGCCCCTCATGGCCAAGTACTACGGCGGCGACGTCCCCGCGCCGGTGTTCGGTGCCGTGATGCAGCAGACGCTGCGGCTGATGAACGTGCCCACCGACATGGACGTGAAGGCACAGATCAACGCCAAGCCCGCGGCCGCCGAGCCGGAAAGCATCTGATGCCGCAGCCGGTGTTGCATCCGATTTCGCATCCCCTGCACCAGCTGCACGGCACCGAACAGACCGTGGCCTGGCTGCGTGCGCGCGGCGTGGCGGCGATGCAGGGTGCCCTGCGCACCGACAGCCGCCAGGTGCAGCCCGGCGACCGTTTCCTGGCCTGGCCCGGCGCGGCGCACGACGGCCGGCGCCACGTGCAGGCGGCGCTGCGCCAGGGCGCGGTGGCCTGTCTGGTGGAAGCCGAAGGGGCCGAGGCCTTTGCTTTCGACGACGCCCGGGTGGCGGCGCTGCCGGGCCTCAAAGCCGCCGCCGGCGCCATTGCTGATGCATGGTCGGGGCGTGCCAGCCGCGCGCTGCGGGTGCTGGCCGTCACCGGCACCAATGGCAAGACCAGCACCAGCTGGTGGCTGGCGCAGGCACTGGCGCAGCTGGGCACGCGCTGCGCGGTGGCCGGCACCCTGGGCGTCGGCGAGCCGGTGCGCGCTGGCGCTGCGGCCACGGTGCCGGCCGCACTGGCCTCCAGCGGCCTGACCACGCCCGACGCGGTGGCGCTGCATGCCAGCCTGCGTGTGCTGGCTGATGCCGGGGTGCAGGCTTGTGCCTTGGAGGCCTCGTCCATCGGCATCGAAGAGCACCGGCTCGATGGCTTGCATATCGACGTGGCACTGTTCACCAATCTGACGCAGGACCACCTCGACTACCACGGCAACATGGCGCGGTATTGGGCTGCCAAGCGTCGGCTCTTCGGCTGGCCGGGACTGCGCGCCGCCGTGGTCAACATCGACGATACGCATGGGGCCCAGCTCGCCGCGCAGCTGCAGGGCGGTGCGCTGCAGCTGTGGACGGTGGCGCTGGACGGTGCACCGGCGCGCTTGCAGGGGCTGAACCTGCGCTATGACCATGCCGGGCTCGCCTTCGACGTGCTGGAAACTGCTGAGCCGGCGATTGCGGCCGTGGCGGAACCTGTGGCGCAACCTGTGGCATCAGCCGTGGCGGCGCCCGTGGCAGTGCGCAGCGCGCTCGTCGGCCGCTTCAACGCCAGCAACCTGCTGGTCGTGCTGGGGGGTCTGCGCGCCGTTGGTGTGCCGCTGCAGGACGCCTGCGCGGCGCTGTCGGCGCTGATGCCCGTGCCCGGCCGCATGCAGCGCGTCTCGGCGGCAGCGGCGCAGCCCGCCGGGCCTGCTGGCGACGCGGTCTCGGCGGGCTTGCAACATCACGAAGTGGAAGTCATCGTCGACTACGCCCACACGCCCGATGCGCTGGAAAAAGTGCTGCAGTCGCTGGCCCCGCTGGCGGCATCGCGCAACGGCCGCCTGTGGTGCGTGGTCGGTTGTGGTGGCGACCGCGACGCGGGCAAGCGGCCGCTGATGGGCGCTGCTGCGGCGCGGCTGGCGCAGCAGGTGGTGCTGACCAGCGACAACCCGCGCAGCGAAGACCCGGCGCACATCCTGCAGCAGATGCTGACCGGCATCGTCGACCCCCAGGCCCTGCATCAGCGTGTGGTGGTCATCGAAGACCGGCGTGCCGCCATCCAGCATGCGGTGCGGCATGCCGCCCCGGGTGACGTGGTGTTGCTGGCCGGCAAGGGCCATGAACAGACACAGGAAGTGGCGGGCGTGAAACGGCCATTCTCCGACACCGAAGAAGCGCGCCAGGCGCTGAGCGCACGCGCTGCCGCCGGGCTGGGAGTGGCCACATGCTGATGACGCTGGCACAGGCGCAGGCCCTCATCCCCGGCAGCACGCTGGTGGGCGAGGCGGACGTGCCGCTGCAGCGCGTGCATACCGACACGCGCACGTTGCGCCCGGGTGACCTTTACGTGGCGCTGCGTGGTGAACGCTTCGACGGCCACGACTTTCTGGCGCAGGCACAGGCCAGTGGCGCGGTGGCCGCTCTGGCCAGCCACGGGCTGGGCGGCACGCTGCCGGGCTTGCTGGTGCACGACCCACTGCTGGCGTTGCAGCAACTGGCCGCCGGCTGGCGCCACCAGCACGTGCTGCCGCTGGTGGCCGTGGTGGGCAGCAACGGCAAGACCACCGTCACGCAGATGGTGGCCGCCATCCTGCGCGCCTGGCAGGGCGACGCTGCGCTGGCCACCGCCGGCAACCTGAACAACCACATCGGCTTGCCGCTGACGCTGCTGCGGCTGCGCCAGGACAGCGGCCTGTGGCACCGCGCGGCGGTGCTTGAACTGGGCATGAACCACGCGGGCGAGATCGCGCTGCTGGCCCGCATGGCCGCGCCCACCGTGGTGCTGGTGAACAACGCGCAGCGCGAGCACCAGGAGTTCATGAGCAGCGTGGAAGCGGTGGCGCAGGAGAATGGCAGCGCGCTGGCAGCCATGGACGCCGATGGCGTGGCGGTGTTGCCCGCGGCCGATGCTTACCTGCCACTTTGGCGCCGGCTGGCCGGCCAGCGCCGTGTGCTCAGCTTCGGGCTGCAAGCCGGCGCCGATGTCGTGCTGCAGGTGCAGGAGGTGCAGAAGGTGGCCCACAGTGCCGCCGACGCGGCCTTGCCTTGGGCGCTGCAACTGTTCACGCCGTCGGGAACCGTTGCCGCGTCGCTGCATCTGCCCGGTGTGCACAACCTGCACAACGCCGCTGCTGCTGCGGCGGCGGCGCTGGCGGCTGGTGCGCCGCTGGCGGCGGTGGCGCAGGGCCTGGCCGACTTCAGGCCGGTGGCCGGCCGCTCGCAGGTGATCACTCTGCAACGTGACGGCAAGCCGCTGACGCTGATCGACGACAGCTACAACGCCAACCCCGACTCGGTGCTGGCGGCCATCGAGCTGTTGGCCGGCCTGCCCGGGCCACGCTGGCTGGTGTTGGGCGACATGGGCGAGGTCGGCAGCCAGGGGCCGCAGTTCCACGCCGAAATGGGTGCCCATGCGCTGGCGCGCGGCATCGAAACGGTGTGGGCCGCCGGCGCCCTGGGCGCGCATGTCGGCGCCACGCGGCACTTCGACAACACGGCGGCGCTGGTGGCAGCGCTGGCGCAGGCACCCCGGGCGGCTTCGGTGCTGGTCAAGGGTTCGCGCTTCATGAAGATGGAACAGGTGGTGCAGGCCCTTTGCCTGCAGCTGCAACCCGGCGCGGAGGCTGCATGCTGCTGAGCCTGACGCAATGGCTGCTCACGCAGTACCCGGAAGACCTGGGCTTCCTGCGCGTGTTTCAGTACCTCACTTTCCGCGCGGTGTTGGCGGCGATGACCTCGCTGCTCATCGGCCTGGCCTTTGGCCCGTGGGTGATTCGCAGGCTCACCGAGATGAAGATCGGCCAGCCGATCCGCGAGTACGGTGTCACCAGCCACCTGGGCAAACGCGGCACGCCCACGATGGGCGGTGTGCTGGTGCTGATCGGCATTGCCGTCAGCACACTCTTGTGGTTTGACTGGACCAACCGCTTCGTCTGGGTGGTGATGCTCGTCACCTTCGGTTTCGGCGCCATCGGCTGGGTGGACGACTACCGCAAGGTGGTGCGCAAGGACCCCGAGGGCATGCGCTCGCGCGAGAAGTTCGTGTGGCAGACGCTGATCGGGCTGGTGGCGGCGCTGTACCTGGCCTTCAGCGTCTCGGAGACCAGCAACATCCGCGTGCTCGAACTGTTCTTGCGCTGGGTGCAAAGCGGCTTTTCCAACGACCTGCCACCGCGCGCCGACCTGATGGTGCCGTTCTTCAAGAGCGTGAGCTACCCACTGGGCGTGTTCGGCTTCATCTTCCTGACCTGGTTCGTCATCGTCGGCACCAGCAACGCCGTCAACTTCACCGACGGCCTGGACGGCCTGGCCATCATGCCGGTGGTGATGGTGGGCTCGGCGCTGGGCGTCTTTGCCTACGTGGTGGGCAATGCCGTGTTCAGCAAATACCTGCTGTTCCCGCACATCCCCGGCGCTGGCGAATTGCTGGTGTTCTGCTCGGCCATGGCCGGCGCTGGGCTGGCGTTTCTGTGGTTCAACGCCAACCCGGCGCAGGTGTTCATGGGCGACGTGGGCGCGTTGTCGCTCGGCGGCGCGCTCGGCACCATCGCCGTCATCACGCGCCAGGAAATCGTGCTCGGCATCATGGGCGGCATCTTCGTCGCCGAGATGCT
>JBBQMM010000016.1:0-21963 GCA_038328935.1 Burkholderiales bacterium | reverse complement strand
CCTGCCGCCACAGGCGCCGGCAACAGCAGCAGCGCCAGTGCCGACGCAAGCGCCGGCCGCGAGGCCGGGAACAGCCGCGACCAGCGTGCCGATGTTGGCGTTTCGCGGCCGCTGAGCGGACCGATTCCCGTGCAAAGATCGGCAGCCCGGGAAAACGCCGCTACCCCCGAGCTGCAGGCTGACATGAACCGCCTGGCCGCCTACGAACCCGACGCTTCGATGCCAGGCCGTGCGGCGGTGGGCGGGTCAGCCAAGACGGCGGCCAAAACAGCGGCCCCCCCGGCCGCAGCCACACCGCCCCCGGCTACCGACGACCTGCGGTTGTCGCCCACGCAATCGAGTTATGTACAGGCATGGATGAAGGCCAGCTCGCGATACCGATGAACCAGCCACCCGCCACCGACAGTGCCTACGCCGACGCGCACCGCCAGCTGCAGGACTTGCGCGCCTTGCTGAACGGCGTGATCGTCGGGCAGGCCGAGCTCGTCACCCACCTGGTGACCGCCGTGTTCGCAGGCGGCCATGTGCTGATCGAAGGTTTGCCCGGCCTGGGCAAGACCCACCTGGCCAAGGCGCTGGCCGCCGCGCTGGGGCTGCAGTGGGCGCGCGTGCAATGCACGCCCGACCTGATGCCTGCCGACGTGACGGGCGCCGAGATCTACGCCACGTCGGCAGCCGGCGCTTCGAAGTTCGAATTCAGGCCGGGCCCGGTCTTTGCGCAGCTGGTGCTGGTCGACGAGATCAACCGTGCCACGCCGCGCACGCAGGCCGCGTTGCTCGAAGCCATGCAGGAGCTGCAGGTCACCCACGCGGGCACCACCTACCGCCTGCCCAGACCGTTCTGCGTGCTGGCAACGCAGAACCCGATCGAGCTGGAAGGCACCTATCCGTTGCCCGAAGCGCAGCTGGACCGCTTCATGTTCAAGCTGACGGTGCCGTTTCCGGCGCGCGCTTCGCTGCGGGCCCTGCTGGATGTTTCGCTCGACGCCGAACCCTCCGACACGCTGCAGGCCATCGCCGGCCCCGCCGATGTGTTGCGCATCACGCAGTTGTGCCGCACGGTGCTGCTGGCTGAGCGCTGCAAGGAAGCGGCGGTCGACCTCATTCTGGCCACGCAACCGGTGGCGGACATGGCGCAGCGTGCGGACAGCGCCAGGCCCGCCAAAGGCACGAGGGGTGCCGGAAACAGGGAAGCTGCCGCGGGCGCCGAGCACGACGCGCGCCGGCACATCCGCTACGGCGCCAGCCCGCGCGCGCTGCAGGCGGTGGTGCGCGCCGCGCGCGTGCGCGCGCTGATGGCCGGTCGCGCGCATGTCGACGTCGATGACCTCGCTGCCATCGCACTGCCGGTGCTGCGCCATCGCATCCTGCTGCGTCTGGAAAGCGAGCTCGACGGGCTCGATGCCGACGCGGTGCTGGCATCCATCATCGACGGATGGCGACGCCGCCTCTGAACCGCGCTGCGCTGCCCAGCGAGCCGGAGCTGCGGGCCTTTGCGTCTGCCGCTGCGCAGCTGTTGATCGAGCGCCAGCCACGCACGGCGGGGTCGCGCACGGTGTCGCGCCGCGCTGGCGTGGGCCTGCAGCATCTCGACCACCGTGACTACCTGCCGGGTGACGAGGTGCGCCACATCGACTGGCGGCAGACGGCGCGGCGGCGGCAGCCCATCGTGCGGCGCTTCGAAGCCGAGTCGATGTCCGACTGGACCCTCGTGCTCGATGCCAGCTCGTCGATGGCGGTGCAGGGCGCCGCCAAGTGGCAGGCCGCCGTGCAGATGGCCGCCGCGCTGAGCTATGCGCTGCTGCACCTGGGCCACCGCGTGGGCCTGCTGGTCTTCGGCGAGCGCGTGCGCGCCGAATGCCCGCGCGGGCGGGGCCCGCACCACTATGCCGCCCTGGCCCGGCTGTTGACCACGCTGCAACCGGCGGCCGAAGCTGAACGCTCCGAGCTCGGCGCCTGCGCACCGCACCTGCACGGTGCGGCCTCGGTTTTTGCGCTGAGCGACTTCCTGGCCGACGACGAAATGTGCCGCGACCTGGGTGCGCTGCTGCAACGCTGCACGTCGCTGCATGCCGTGCAGCTGAGCGACGTGGCCGATACGCAACTGCCACTGGCAGGTGAATTCGACCTTGTCGACGTGGAGACCGGCGTACGCGCGCAGGTGCTTGCCAGTGCCCAGGCCAACGCGCTGGCCGCCTCTGAACGCACCGCGATGACGGCGCGCCTGCGCAGCTTTTGCGCGCGCAGCGGCGTGGCCTTCACCGACTGGGACATCGCTACGCCATGGCAGCACACGCTGCTGCGGCACCTGGTGCGGGCACGGTCCCATTGCTGAGCCTGGCCGCACCGTGGTGGTTGCTGGGGCTGCTGCTGCTGCCGGTGATCCGCTGGCTGCACCGCGGTGGCCGCCATCGGCGCTCGGTGCCCGTGGCGCGCCTGGGCCTGTGGCGTGGCGCCGTGGTCAGCCCGCCGGCGGAGGGCGAACGCCGCCCGCCGGACCCGGCCTGGCGTCGCCGCGCGCTGCTCGCAGCGCTGCTGTGCACGGCGCTGGCCGAGCCGCAGCTGCCGCCACGCCACCCCGGCCTGACGCTGTGGGTCGATGACTCGATCAGCATGCAGACGCGCCAGACGCAGGGCACGCGGCTCGCCATGGCGCTTGCGCAGGCACGCGAACTTCTAAAAGAGGCGTCGCCGGGTGACGTGGAGGTGCGCGCGCTGGGTGACCCCTGGCAGCGCCTGGGCCCGCTCACCGACGCCGTCGTGACGACTCTGCTGGCAGGCGCCGGCCGCAAGGAACCCGGCGCGCCGCCGGCCGCGCTGCTGCGCCCGGACCGCCTGCACTGGCTCATCACCGATGGCGCCGACGTCGGGCTGCTGGACTGGCCCGCGGGCCGGCGCGCGGACCGCGTGATCCAGGTGGCGGCGGTGACGCGCAATGTCGGCGTTGAAAGGCTGTCGGCCCGGCGCAACCCGAACGAGCCCGACAAGCTCGACCTGCTGGCCAAGCTCACCAATGGCGGCAGCTTGGCCGAAACGCGGGTCGTCGTTTTCGCCACCGCCGCGGGCGAGGTGGCGCGGTCGAGCCAGCGCCTGGACTCCGGCACTTCGGTGCTGGTGGTGGCATCAGTGCCTGCCTCGGCGCAGGTGGTGGCCAGCCTGCAGCCTGGCGATGCGCTGGTCGAGGACGACCAGATGATGCTCGACCTGGCGCCGCTGCGGCGGCGCCGGGTCGCCGTCGACCCGGCGTGCCCGCCGGCGCTGGTGGCCGCCGTGAGCAGCCACCCTGCGCTGGTGGTGGCGCCGCCGGGTGCTCCCGATGCGGACGTTGCGCTCGACTGCGCAACGCGTGCTGCGGCTGGTGCTGTGGCTGGTGGTGCGGCTGGTGGTGTGGCTGGTACTGTGGCTGGTGGTGCGGCTGGTGGTGCGGCTGACGTTGTGGCTGGAGCCAGGGCTGGTCCTGCGCCTGGTGCTGTCGCGACCATCGGCATCCGCGCAGACCGCACGCCCGCGCAAGCTGCCGGGCCTGTGCAGTGGTCATCCCTGGTGGCTGAAGGCAACCGCCTGCCGCTGGATACCGCGCGGCTGCAGGTGGTCGCCCGTCTGCAGGCGCGGCCGGGCGACCGGGTGCTGCTGGCGCTGGGCGGCGAGCCGGTGATCGTCAGCCGCGCGGGTGCACTCCGATCCATCGAGACCTCGCTCGACTTTGCTTCGACAGGCCTTGCCAACGGCCCGGAAATCCCGCTGCTGGTGAATTTGTTGTTCGAGCGCGTGCTCGAAAGCCGATTGCTCGACGCGGTGGCCGTGAACGACCGCGGACCGGCAGCGAGCCGGGTGGTGCCCGTCCAGAGCGTGGCGGCGCAATCCGCTGCGCGCACGATGGGCCCGTCAGGCAGCGCAGCCAGCTGGGCGCGGCCGCTGTTGTTGCTGGCCTTGCTGGTGCTGCTGTGGGAGATTGCCGCGCTGGTTCGTCAATGGGCGCACCTGCGCCCCGGCGCTGTCACGGGGATGCGCCCCGGCGCTGGCACGGGGATGCGCCCCGGCGCAGGTGCGGGGACGGGGACCGACTGATCATGACCGCCCGTCGCACGCAACTGGCCTTGGCGCTGCAGCTGGCGGCGCTGGCGGTGCTGGTCTGGGCCTTGCTCGGCGGGTCGTGGCTCGACCCGCGCAGCCAGCCGCGCATGCTGGTGCTGGTGGATCGTTCGCAGAGCCTGCCGAGCGAGGATGTCGACCAAGCGGTCGCGGCCCTTGCACGTGCTGCCCGGGCGGCTGGCAGCGGGGCCCCGCAGCTCATCGAGTTCGCAGGCCGCGTGGCTGCATCCTCGGCCGCTGGCAGTGAATCGGCCGCTGGTCTGGAACCGACGGCGACGAACATCGAAGCGGCGCTGCAAGCGGCACTGGCTGTCCATGCACAAGCGCCGCTTGCCAGCGTGGTGGTGGTTTCCGACGGGCACGAGAACGCAGGCGATGCCGCGCGCGCCCTGCTGGCCGCCCGCGAGGCCCGCCTGCCCGTGCGCTGGGTCGCGCTGGGCCGCCCGCCGCCTGCAGCCCGCATCGACGAGGTGCTGGCGCCAGACCGGGCACGCGTCGGTCAACGCGCGCGGCTCACCGTGCACGTAACGAGGGAGCGCGATGGACAGCCGGTCGCGCGGCCCGCCGGCCCGCCGGAGCCGCCGCTGCGTGTCAAGGCCACCGCGCGCGCCGCGGGCGGCCAGACGCAGACCGTCTACAGCCAGGTCGGCGCCACGGGCGCTGCCACGGTCGAACTCGACGCCCGTGCCAGCGGCGCCATGATCGTGGACCTGGCGCTCGAAGAGACTGCGTCGGGGCAGATCATCCACCGCATGTCCGACGCGGCCGTGGTCGACATCGCGCCACCGGCAGCGCTGCTCTACGTGCAGGGCTCGAATGGACCGCTGGCGCCCAGCCTGCTGCGCGGCGGCTGGCAGCTGAACGTGATTCCGGCGTCCCGTCTGACCGCGCAGGCCGATGCGCTGGACGGCCTGCAGGCCGTGGTGCTCGACGACGTGGCCGTCGCCGATGCCAGCCCGCGCTTTTGGACTGCGCTGGCAGCAGCCGTGAACGACCGCGGCCTGGGCCTGGTGGTGCTGGGCGGCGAGCGCTCTTTCGCGCGCGGTGGCTATCGCGGCTCGACACTGGAGTCGGTGCTGCCGGTGATCTCTGAACCCGCGGCGCTGGACCAGCCGGCAGCCATCGTGTTCGCCGTCGACAAGTCGGGCAGCATGGGCCAGGGCAGTGGGGGTGTCGACCGCTTTCAACTGGCCCAGCGCGCGGTGCTGGAAACCGCGCGGGGCTTGAGTGACCGCGATGCGCTGGGCCTGGTGGTGTTCGACGTCGCGCCGCGGCTGCTGATTCCGCTCGGCCCCGCGTTGGCGGGCACGGCGGCGCTGGCGCGAGACTGGCAGACGAGTCCGAACGGGGGCACGCAGCTGGCGCCTGCGCTCGAGCTGGCGATCAGCGAACTGGAGCGGTCGCCGGCCGCACGGCGCATGCTGGTGCTCGTCACCGACGGCTTCGTCGACAGTGCACCGATGGCCGAGCTGCGGGCACGCCTGACACGGTCGCGCATCGAGACCATCGCGCTGGCCGTGGGCCCCAACGCCGACGTGGCCGCGCTGCAGCGCGTGGTGGGCACGGAATCAGGCCTGGTGCTGCGCGTGGACCAGGCCGCCGACTTGCCGGGCGTCATGCGCTCGGGGCTCGAACGCCGCCGCGCGCGGGTCGAGCGCGGCAGCATCGCCGTGCAGCAGGTGCAGCCCTTGCCGTTTGCGCCGCCATCGCTGCAGGACTGGCCTGCGATTGCGGCCCACCTGGTGACGCGGCCCCGGCCTGGCGCGGTGGTGACGGTGCAAAACCAGCGCGGCGAGCCGGTGATTGCGTACCACAACGCAGGCCGCGGCCGCGTCGTGGCCATCACCAGCGGGCTCGGTTCCTGGACGCCCGAGTGGCTGGCCTGGCGCGAGTGGCCGCGGCTGGCAGGCGGGCTGGCGGGCTGGGCCAGCGGCGCACCTTTCGGCGGCGTGGGCGGCGTTGCTGGCGTTGGTGGCAATGGCGGAGTTGGAGGCGCTGGTGGCGTTGGCATCGTGGTGTCCCACAACTCGGATGGCCTGCAGGTCGAGGTCGAGGTTCCGACCGCACCGGGCACGCCCGAAACCGCGGGTCTGTCCATCGCCGTGGACACGCCGACGACACCAGGCCGCCTGCTGGCGCTGGAGCACATCGCGCCGGGGCGCGTGCGCGCGGCACTGCCCGATGGCGGGCCGGGTCTGTACACCTTCATCGTGTCGACAGCGCAGGGCTCGCATCGGCAGTTGTTTCTGCGCCGCCAGCCCGCCGAAGACGGCACCTGGGGCACGAGCCCTGCGATCGCGCGGTGGCGGGACGCTGCGCTCATCAGCGCCTGGGCGCCGGGCGACCGCACACTGCAGCGGGCCGATGAGGGCCGACCGGTCGACCGGTGGTTGGTTGCCCTGGCGCTGGTGCTCTTTCTGATCGGTGTCGTGCTCGACCGCACCCGGCTCGGCCCGGCCGACATCGCACCGGCGCTGCGCCTTTGGATCGCACAGGCGCTGCGCCTTTGGCGCGTTCGCCTGGCGAGCACAGCGGGCGCAGGCTGATCAGGGTCTGGCGCGCGCAACACGCGCGCGCCGCGCGCCGTTCAGGTCTTGCCGGCGCGCAGAGAATCCTGGGCCCAAGGGCCCAGCCGTCCGGTGGCCATCGCCTCGAACGAACCGTCGGCCACCGACAGTTCGTTGCGCATCAGCTGCACACGCGGGCCGAGTTCGACGACAGCCAGCGACGCACGCTGCGCTTCGCTGCCCGAGCGCGTGGCCACGCCGCGGCCGTCCATGGCGTCAAGACCCATATCCTTCAAGAGCCGCCTTTCTGGCATGGTCAGCATCGACGGCGTGCGCATCTCATCACCCATGCTGGTTTGGCCCGTCCGTGTGGAATTTCACGCTCGACAAGCGGTCATACCCCCCGACCTGAAGCCTGCACAGCGCTGATAGGGGCCGGTACACTCGAATGGCCTTGTTGAAATGGGTCTTTTGAATGGTGTTGATGGCCGCGATGCTTCGACCCGGCAGTGGCAGACCCGACCAGCCGTATTTCTATCGAGCCCCACGTGACCCCGACCCTCGTGCTCAATGTAGTCGGGCTGACGCCCGACCTGCTGCAACACGCGCCCCACCTCAGCGCGCTGGCGCGCGGCGGCGCCATGCGCCCGCTCACCACGGTGTTGCCGGCGGTCACCACCACGGTGCAGACGACCATGCTCACAGGGCTGCAGCCGCGCGACCACGGCATCGTGGGCAATGGCTGGTACTTCCGGGAGCTGTCCGAAATCTGGCTGTGGCGGCAATCGAACCGGCTGGTGGCCGGCGAAAAGGTCTGGGAAGCGGCCAGGCGGCGTGACCCGGCCTTCACCTGCGCCCAGTTGTTCTGGTGGTACAACATGTACGCCAACGTCGACTTCGCCGTCACGCCGCGGCCGATGTACCTGGCCGACGGCCGCAAGCTGCCCGACATCCACACCCACCCGGCGGGCTTGCGCGATGAATTGCAGGGCGCCCTGGGCGACTTTCCGCTGTTCCGCTTCTGGGGCCCCGGGGCCGACATCGAATCGAGCCGCTGGATCGCGAAGAGCGCGTTGCACATGCTGGACAAGCAGCGGCCCACCCTGACCCTGGTCTATCTGCCGCATCTGGACTACGACCTGCAGCGCCTCGGGCCCAACCATCCCGGCATTGCGGCGCAGGTGGCAGCGGTGGATGCGCTGTGCGAACCCTTGATCGCCAAGGCGCGCCAGATCGGGGCCCATGTGGTGGTGCTGTCCGAGTACGGCATCACCGAAGTCTCGCGCCCGGTGCACGTGAACCGCGCACTGCGCCAGGCCGGCTGGTTGAAGGTGCGGCTTGAAAGAGGCCGGGAACAGCTGGATGCAGGGGCTTCCGACGCTTTCGCGGTGGCCGACCACCAAATCGCGCATGTTTACGTGGCGCGGCCCGAACTGCTGCCCGAGGTCGCAGCTTGCCTGGCAGCGCTGCCAGGCGTTGAAACCGTGCTTGACGAAGCGGGCAAGCGCGCAGCGGGTCTGGACCACGCGCGCGCTGGCGAGCTCGTCGCCGTGGCCAAGGCCGACAGCTGGTTCACTTATTACCATTTTCTGGACGACACCCGGGCGCCAGACTTCGCGCGCACGGTCGACATCCACCGCAAGCCGGGCTATGACCCGGTCGAACTGTTCATCGACCGCAAGATCGCGTTTCCCAAGCTTGCCGTCGCGTCGCGGTTGGCGCGCAAGGCGCTGGGCATGCGCTATCTGATGGACGTCATCGGACTGGACGCCACGGTGGTGCGCGGCTCGCACGGACGTCCCACTGATCGCCCGCAAGACGGGCCGCTGTTCATCACCAGCGCGCCTGAGTTCATGGCCGACGGTGCCGTGCCTGCAGCGGCCGTGAAGCAGCTGCTGCTGGACCATGTCTTCGGAGTCGGGTCATGACGCCAGAGTCGGCACTGCAGCTGTGGCTGTATCAACGCCTGGACGCTGCAGGCACCGCATGGCTGCGCGACGCTGTGGCCGGCCTGACCGGTGGCGGCGCCGAACGCGACATTGAACGCGACATCGAGCGCAACACTGATCACAACACTGATCGCAACACCGAACGCGACGCTGATCGCAACACCGAGCGCAACACCGAGCGCAACCTGTACCGCTGCGTCAGCCTGGTGTCGCGCAAGCTGGGCAAGGCGCCGCTGGCGCTGGATGCCGCTGCACTGGCCGTGGCGGCGCAGTCGCGGCCGGGCTGGAACCCGTCTGCCTGGACCGTGGACCAGGCCGCCCGCGTGCTGCTGCTGCTGGTGGCCACAGCAGACAGCGACACCTTCGTGCGGCGCCTGGACCAACTGTGCGCCACCGCCGATGTCGATGAACTGGTGGCGTTCTACCGTGGCTTGCCGCTGTATCCCGACCCACCGCGGCACCGCCTGCGCGCGGCAGAGGGCGTGCGCTCGAACATGCGTGTCGTGTTCGAGGCCGTCGCGCACGCCAACCCCTATCCGGCCGAGCAACTGCCCGAGGACGCCTGGAACCAGATGGTGCTGAAGACGCTGTTTGTCGGCAGCCGACTGGCGCCCATCGTCGGTCTGGACGAACGCGCCAACCCGACGCTGGCGCGCATGCTCAGCGACTACGCGCACGAGCGCTGGGCGGCCCGCCGACCGTTCAACCCCGAACTCTGGCGCTGCGTGGGGCCGTTTGCCAGCGGCCCGCAGCTCGACGACCTGGCGCGGGTGCTCAATGAGGGCACAGCGCCCGACCGCGCTGCCGCCGTGCTGGCCCTGCGCAGTGCCAGCGACCCCGATGCCCGCCGCTTGCTCGACCGCCATGCCGCGCTGCGCGACACCGTCGCGGCGCGCGGCCTGAACTGGACTTCGGTCCTCGAATTCCACTGACCTCAAGGAGCAGAACCATGCGCTTCATCGACCCCCACATCCACATGTCGTCACGCACCACCGACGACTACGAGCGCATGAAGGCGGCCGGCGTGGTGGCCGTCATCGAGCCGGCCTTCTGGCTCGGTCAGCCGCGCACCAACGTGGGCAGCTTCATCGACTACCTGTCCAGCCTCGTCGGCTGGGAGCGTTTTCGTGCTGCGCAGTTCGGCATCAAGCACTACTGCACCATCGGGTTGAACAGCAAGGAGGCCAACAACGAGGCCCTGGCCGAAGCGGTGATGGACATCCTGCCGCGCTACCTGTCCAAGGAAGGTGTGGTGGCGGTGGGCGAGATCGGCTACGACGACGGCAGCGCGCTCGAAGACCGGTACTACCGCGCGCAACTTCAGCTGGCGCTGGAGCACGACATGCTGGTGATGGTGCACACGCCGCACCGCGACAAGCAGGCCGGCACCATCCGCAGCATGGAAGTGGCGCTGGAGATGGGCATGGCCCCGCACCGTGTCGTCATCGACCACAACAACGAGGGCACGGTGCGCGACGTGCTCGACCGTGGTTTCTGGGCCGGCTTCACGCTCTACCCGCAAACCAAGATGGGCAGCGAACGCATGGTCGACATCGTGCGCCAGTACGGCAGCGAGCGCATCTTCGTCAACTCCAGTGCCGACTGGGGCGTCTCCGACCCGATGGCGGTGCCCAAGACGGCGGCGCTGATGCTGGAGCGCGGCATCGCGCGCAAGGATGTCGAGGCCACTTGTTACGGCAACGCGCTGGCGGCCTATGGGCAGAGCGGCCAGATAGCGGAAGCGCACTGGCTGGCGCCGGAGTCGGTCGACCAGCGCGAGCTGTTCGAAGGCAACTCGGTGCTGCGGGGCCAGGTGCCCCAGGTGGGTGCGATGCCGGTGGGTGCCGAGCCGGTGGGCGCCGAGCCCGTCGACACCCTGGCGCTCATCAAGTAGGCCGCCCGCTTCTCACCTTGCATTTCACCTCGCTTCTCACCCGCACTGGAGTTCTCAACCGTGAGCGCCGCGATCACCCCACTGCCTCAGCGCAACGACGAACGTTCTGCCTTCTACCTGCAGTCGTTCGCCGTTCGTTATGAGTACCCTGTGTGCTTCACCGAGCACCTGTTTGCGCGCGACAACCCGGTGTTCCGTGACACGCTGCTGCGCCGTGAACCGAACCGCCGCCACCGCTTCGTGGTCTTCGTCGATGCCAACGTCGCGGCTTCGTTCCCGTCGTTGGCGCATGACATTGCTGGTTATGCCGGGGTCTACGCTGAAGCGATGCAACTCGTGGCGCATCCAGAGTCGGTGCCCGGTGGCGAGCACGTCAAGAACGACCCCGCGCTGGTGACCAAGCTGCAGCGTCGGCTGGTGGAGCTCGGCATCGACCGCCACGCCTTCGTGGTGGGCATTGGTGGCGGCGCCTTTCTCGACCTCGTCGGCTACGTGGCATCGACCACCCACCGCGGCATCCGCCACGTCCGCGTGCCCACCACGGTGCTGGCGCAGAACGACTCCGGCGTGGGCGTGAAGAACGGTGTCAACGCCTTCGGCATGAAGAACCTGCTGGGCAGCTTCGACCCGCCTTTTGCGGTGCTCAACGATTACGATTTTCTGCGCACGCTGCACCCGCGCGACAAGATTGCCGGCATTGCCGAGGCCGTGAAGGTGGCACTCATCCGCGACCGCCTTTTCTTCGAATGGCTCGAAGCCAGCGCCGGTGCGCTGCGCGACTGCGAGCCCGCGGCCATGCGCCGCATGATCCGGCGCTGCGCCGAACTGCACATGCGGCAGATTGCGCATGGCGGTGACCCCTTCGAGAGCGGCAGTGCGCGGCCGCTGGACTACGGGCACTGGTCGGCGCACAAGCTCGAGGCACTGACGGCCCATGAGCTGCGCCACGGCGAGGCGGTGGCCATCGGCCTGGCGCTCGACGCACGCTATTCGGTGCAAATCGGCATGCTGCCGGCCGGAGCGGAGGACCGCGTGCACGCGCTGCTCAAGCGGCTGGGTTTCCACCTCTGGCACCCGGCGCTGGAGTCACGCGACAGCGACGGCCAGTGGCAGCTGCTGCGTGGGCTGCAGGAATTTCGCGAACACCTGGGCGGCGACCTCACCATCACGCTGCTGCGCGACTTCGGCGTGGGCGAGGAGGTGCACCAGATGGATACGCAGGAGATCCTGCGCGCGCTGGTCTGGCTGCGCCGCCAGGAGTACGGCGCGTGAAGCTCGGCGCCGGCGTCCACCTCACCTATTGCAGCAACATCCACCCCGGCGAAAGCTGGGCCGAGGTGCGCGCAAACCTTGGCAGCCACGTGCTGGCCGTGCGCGACCGCCTGCGGCCTGAGGGCGATTTCGGCGTCGGCCTGCGCTTGTCGGCGCGGGCGGCGGCCGAGTTGTCGGAACCGTCGGTGCTGGCCGAGCTGCAGGGCTTCCTGCGCCGCAGTGGCCTCTACGTGTTCACCATCAACGGCTTTCCCTACGGCACCTTCCACGGCACCCGCGTGAAGGAGGACGTGTACCTGCCCGACTGGCGCGACCCCGAGCGGCTGCGCTACACCAATCAGCTGGCCGACCTGATGGTGGCGTTGCTGCCGGCCGTGACAGCCGGTGAGCCCGCCATCGAGGGCAGCGTGAGCACCGTGCCGGGAGCCTTCAAGCCGGCACTGGGTGGGCCGGATGACGTGGCGCTGATGGTCGAGCATCTGCTGCTTCACGTGGCACACCTGGTGGCGCTGCGCGCGCGCACCGGACGGCTGGTGGCGCTGGCGCTCGAGCCCGAGCCGCACTGTTTTCTGGAGACCATCCAAGAGGTGGTGGCCTTCTTCGGCCGCGAGTTGCATGGCCAGGCCGCCGTGCGCCGCACGATGGCGCTCACCGGCCTGCCGCATGCCGCCGCCGCGCTGGCACTGCACGACCACCTGGGGGTGTGCCTCGACCTGTGCCACGCCGCGGTGGAGTTCGAAGATGCCGCAGCGTGCATCCAGCTGCTCGGCCGTGCGGGCATCCGCGTGCACAAGATGCAGATCAGCGCCGGCCTGCGCCTGCCCACGCTGGACGCAGCAGCACTGGCGGCGCTGAAGCGCTTCGAAGACGCCGTCTACCTGCACCAGGTGGTGCAGCAAGGCCCTGCCGGTCTGACGCGCTTTGTGGATCTGCCCGAGGCGCTGGCTTCGCTGCAAGGACCGACGGCGGCGCTTGAATGGCGCGTGCACTTCCATGTGCCGATCTTTCTGGACCAGCTGGCGCCATTCATGTCGACGCAGGCCTTCATCCGCGAGGTGCTGGCCATCCAGCGTGCAGCGCCGGTGTCGACGCATCTCGAGGTTGAAACCTACACCTGGAACGTGCTGCCCGAGCCCTTGCGCAGCGGCAGCGTCGACGAAGCCGTGGCGCGCGAGCTGGCCTGGGTGCAAGCGGAGCTGGCGTCTTGAACCTGAAGCTGGCGCTGCAACTCGGGCGCATCTCCAACCTGCCTACCGTCTGGAGCAACGTGCTGGTGGGGGCGCTGCTGGCGGGCGGTGCAGGTGCGCTGGCAGATCCACTCACAGATCCACTCACAGACGCACGGCTGCCGCTGTTGATGCTGTCGCTGTCGCTGTTCTACGTCGGCGGCATGTTCCTCAACGATGCCTTCGACAGCGCCTTCGATGCCCAGCACCGCCCCGAGCGGCCGATACCTTCGGGGCAGGTGTCGGCACGTCAGGTCTACGTCTATGGCTACGGCATGCTGGCCGTAGGCCTGCTGGGCGTGGCGCTGGCCAGCCGCGGCGCTGATGGACTGCCGAGCTGGCCTGCGTTGGCTTCGGCTCTTGCGCTCGCCGCCGCCATCGTGTTTTACAACGCCCACCACAAGGGCAACCCGCTGAGCCCGCTGGTGATGGGCCTGTGCCGCGTGTTCGTCGTTACCACGGCGGCCCTCAGCATCGCCGCCGTGCTGCCCAAGCCGGTGGTGCTGGCGGCGCTGGCGTTGCTGTGTCACCTGATCGGCCTGACCTACATCGCCAAGCAGGAACATCTGGACCGCGTCGGCGCCTTGTGGCCGCTGGGTTTCCTGGCCTTGCCGGGGCTCTACGGTGTGGCATTGGCAGTCAGGACGCCGGTGGTCTGGCTGTTCTTGCTGCTCTATCTGGGCGTGCTCGTCTACGCGCTGAACCTGCTGCGGCGGCGGGCGCGGGGCGACGTGCCGCGCGCTGTGGTGACCTTGATCGCCGGCATGTCGGTGCTGGACGGCATGGTGCTGGCCGGTGGCGGGCACCTGGTGGCGGCCGTGCTGGCGCTCGCCGCCTTTGTGCTGACCTTGTTTCTGCAACGTTGGGTATCGGGAACATGAACGACCACCAGACCCCGGCCCCTGCGTCTGCCGCCGACCGCCAGATCGAGTCCGGGCGCGGGCGCGGTCCCGGGCATGTAGTGCCGGTGATCGACCGCAACCGTTGCGAGGCCAAGGCGGGGTGTGTGGCGGTGTGCCCGCACGATGTCTTCGAGATCAGGCCGCTGGAGCCTGCCGATCGCGCCGGCTTGTCGCTGCGCGGGCGCATCAAGGCCTGGGCGCACGGCAACCGCCAGGCCTACGTGGCAAAGCCCGACGCCTGCCATGCCTGCGGGCTGTGCATCGCGGCCTGCCCCGAAGACGCCATCCATCTGCTGTCGGTCGCCGCGCCGCGTCGCTGATTCAGCACCAGCGCCCGGCCCGCGGTCCTGCGCCGTCAAGTGGGGTCAGGGTGGCGTCCGCGGCGTGGGCTACAGTTGCATGGTGCAACAGGTGCCCATCGTTCGCTCGAACCTTGGGTTAAACGGGAAGCCGGTGCGCGAGAGCCTTGGGAGGCGCTCGTCATGCCGGCACTGCCCCCGCAACGGTAGGCGAAGAGCAAGCGGCAACAGCAGCCACTGGGTGTTTCACCTGGGAAGGCGTCGCAAGCTTTCAGTGGCCCGACAGGGCTTTCTGACATTCGCAAGTCCGGATACCGGCCTGATGCGCGGGTTCTGGCGTTGCGGCGGGCGACGTGGACCGAACACCCAGGTCGCGCTGTGCTCGCCTGGTGTTCGCATCCACCCCACCTCCGCTTCGATGCCAGCTTGTAAAGGCAATGGCCGCACGGGGCGTGCGGCACAGCGAGGTACTGTGAAGAAAATTCGACTCCATGAGGGTCCGCGCCGCCGGGCCCTGGCCGCAGCATGGGCTTTGGCCCTGGCTGCACCTGCACTGCACGCGCAAGGCGCGGCGAACGCTCTGGCCTCCGCGCAAAGCGCGGCGGGTGCACAAGAAGTGGTGGTCACGGCCACCCGCACACCGCAAAAGGTGTCGTCCCTGATGGCCGAAGTGACGGTGCTCGACCGCGCGCTGCTCGAGCGCAGCGAAGGGCGCTCGCTGGTGGAGGTGCTGTCGCAGACACCGGGGCTGCAGTTCACCAACAGCGGCGGCCTGGGCAAGCCGTCCAGCATCTTCATCCGCGGCCTGGAGTCCCGCCATGTGTTGCTGCTGATCGACGGCGTGCGGGTGGGCTCGGCCACGCTCAACACGGCTTCCTTCGACAACCTGCCGCTCGACTCCATCGAGCGCATCGAGATCGTGCTCGGGCCGATGACCTCGGTCTACGGCAGCAACGCCATGGGCGGCGTGGTGCAGCTGTTCACGCGCCGTGGCGGCCAGGGCCCGCGGGCCAACGCCAAACTCGGATTCGGCAGTCATGGCTACGGTTTGGCGGCGGCTGGCGTGGGCTTTGGCGGCGCTGGTTTCGACGTACAGGCGCAGCTGCAGCGCCAGACCACGTCCGGCATCTCGGCCACCAACGCTGCCGAGCCCTTTGGCAGTTTCAATGACGACAGAGACGGCTACCGGCAGAGCGCGGGCAGCCTGCGCGCGTCCTGGGCCTTTGCGCCGGGCTGGCGTGCCGATGGCCTGCTGCTGGAGTCGCGCGGCAAGACCCGGTTCGACGACGGCCCGGGCACGGACGCACGCGCCGCCTTGCGCAACAGCGTGCAGTCGCTGCAACTGGGCGGGCAGGTGGTGGCGGGGTGGCACACGCAGCTGGCCTTCGGGCGTTCGCTGGACCGTTACGACACGCTCAGTTCGGCCAGCCCCTGGGCCTCGCTGGGCGCCACCGACACCGACCAGACGCAGCTGTCCTGGGAGAACCGGCTGGCGCTGCCGCTGGGCGAAGCGGTGCTGGTGCTGGAGCGCATCCGGCAGGCCGTGAGCCGGCCGGATCAACCCTACACCGTCAGCAACCGCCACATCGACGCGGCAGCGTTGGCCTGGTCGGGGTCGTTCGATGCACACAGCCTGCAGGCCAGCTTGCGCCGCGACCAGAACTCGCAATTCGGCGGCCGCACGACGGGTGCGCTGGCCTACGCCTACGCCATCACGCCGGCGCTGCGCGCCGGCGGTTCCTACGGCACCAGCTTCACGGCCCCCAGCTTCAACGACCTCTATTACCCGGGTTTCAGCAACCCGACGCTGCAGCCCGAGGAGGGCCGCCACGCCGAACTGTTTGCGCAGTGGGCGGCGGGGCCGCACCAGTTGCGGCTGGCCGCCTACCGGCACCGCTATGACTTCTTCATCACCGGCGGGCCGAAACCCGAAAACGTGCCCGGTGTCGAAATCGATGGCGTTTCGCTCAGCTGGAGCGCCCGCTTCGACCAGTTGGCGCTTTCGGCAAGCTTTGACGAAGTCGACCCCCGAAACGTGTCGGTGGGCAAGGCCAGCTTCGGCAAGCTGCTGCCGCGGCGCGCGCCCCGGGCTTTCCAGAGCAACGCCTCGTGGCAGTTCGGAGACCTCAAGATCGGCGCCGCTTTGCAGGCCTACTCGTTCCGCTTCGACAACGCGGCCAACACCGCTCGGCTGGCCGGCTACAGCGTCGCCGACCTGTCTGCCGACTGGGCCGTGGCGCAAGACTGGACCGTGGGGCTGCGTGTGAACAACGCCTTCGACAAGACCTACGCCACCGTGCTGGGCTACAACCAGGCCGGCCGCGAAGGCTTTGTCACGCTGCGCTGGGCGCCGCGCTGAGGGGCTGCTGCGTGTACACCGTCTCGCGCAGCGGCGACGTGGCAACGGCGTTGCAGCACCTGCTGAGGGTGGTGTTGTCGTCGGTGCTGTCGCTGTCGCTGCTGCTGTCGCTGCTGCTCTCGCTGCTGTTGGTGCTGATGCTGGTGTTGCTGCCGGTGCTGCTGCTCCCGTCCACGCTGCACGCGGCAAACGCCGCCCCGGTGGTCGTCACCGACGACCGTGGCGTGAAGCTGGTTTTCGAACGGCCGCCGGCACGCATCGTGTCGCTGCTGCCGTCGCTGACCGAGACGGTGTGTGAACTCGGCAGCTGCACCCGGCTGGTGGGCACCGACCGCTTTTCCAACTGGCCTGCCACGGTGCAGGCGTTGCCCAAGCTGGGCGGGCTGGAAGACACGCAGGTCGAGCGGCTGTTTGCGCTGAAGCCCGAGCTGGTGCTGGTGTCCAAGTCTGCCCGCGTCATCGACCGCCTGGAGTCACTGGGCCTGCGCGTGCTGGCGCTGGAGTCGCAGAGCCTGGCCGACACCCGGCGCGCCGCACTGCTGGTGGCCACCGTGCTGGGCGAACCCGAAGCCGGCCCGGCGCTGATGTCGCGCATCGATTCGCGCATCGCGGCCGCTGCTGCACGCATACCGGTAGCGTGGCGCGGCGCGCGCGTCTACTTCGAAGTGTCTGCGGCACCGTTTGCCGCTGGCGAGGCCTCGTTCGTGGGCGAGGTGCTGACGCTTTTGGGCCTGGGCAACGCGGTGCCGGCAGCGCTGGGCCCGTTTCCGAAACTGAACCCCGAATTCGTGGTGCGTGCCCAGCCCGAGCTCATCATGGCCTCACGTGACAACGCAAGCCGTATGGCCCAGCGCCCGGGCTGGGGCACGCTGCAGGCGCTGACACGGGGCCACGTGTGCGCCTTTGACAGCGTGCGCAACGACGTGCTGGTGCGCCCCGGGCCCCGCCTGGCCGAGGCCGCAGAAATCATCGCCGACTGCGTGGCTGCATTGCCGCCCCGCCAGGGGCTCGGCAAGTGATTGCGCTGTCCACGGCCGGCACGCCCCGCGGCTGGACGGTGCCGCGGCTGACGGCGGCGCTGGCCGCGGCTGCGCTGGTGGCGCTGGCGCTGGGCCTGTCGGCGGGCAGCGAGGGCTGGTCGATGCACTGGCTGCAAGACTGGGAGCTGATCAGCGCCATCCGTGCCCCGCGCAGCCTGGGCGCGCTGGCGGCCGGTGCGCTGCTGGGCCTGGCCGGTGCGCTGGCGCAGGGCCTGTTCCGCAACCCCTTGGCCGACCCCTACTTGCTGGGCAGCGCTGCCGGGGCCGGGCTGGGTGTCGTGCTGCTCATCTTTGCCGGCAGCGTGGCCGGCAGCGGCTTCGGTCTGGCCAACGCAGGCTGGTTGCTGCGGCTCGGGCTGGTGGGTGCGGCTTTCGTGGGCGCGCTGGTCGGGGTGATGCTGACCTTGCTGCTGGCATCGGGTGCGGGGCGGCCCATGCTGCTGCTGCTGGCCGGCGTGGTGGTCGGCGTGTTGCTGTCGGCGGTGTCTGATCTGTTGATGCTGCTGTCGCCCGAAGCCATGCGCGGCAAGCAGGCGTTCTTGCTGGGCACCACGGGTTTTCTGGGCTGGGACAGTGTGTTGCTGATGGCGGGCGGCCTGCTGGTGGCGCTGCCGCTGGCGCTGCGCGTGAGCCGCGTGCTGGACGTGCTGGTGCTGGGCGAAGCCACCGCCACCAGCCTGGGTGTGGACCTGCCGCGCCTGCGCTTGCTGCTGGTGTTGTTGATGGCGCTGTGCACCGGCGCGGCCGTGGCACAGGCGGGCTTGATCGCCTTTGTCGGGCTCGTGGCGCCCCACTTGGTGCGGCGGCTGGTGGCTGTCAGGCACGGGCCCCTGCTGGGCCTGTCGGCGCTGGCCGGCGGTGTGCTGCTGCTGGCCGCCGACGTGGCGGCGCGCAGCGTCATCGCGCCCGAAGAGCTGCCGGTGGGCGTGTTGACCGCGGTCGTGGGCGGGGTCTATCTGCTGGTGCTGTTGCGTCGCCGCGCACTGGACGGCCATGTCTGAGCCGCCCGCACTGCAGGCCCGCGGGTTGAGCCTGGACCTCGGCGGGCGCCGCGTGGTCGACCGCGTGTCGGTCGCCTTGCACGCGGGCGAGTGGGTGGCCATCGTCGGCCCCAATGGCGCCGGCAAGAGCAGCCTGCTGTCGCTGCTGGCCGGCTTGCGCAAGCCCGCAGCCGGCGCCGTGCAGCTGCAGGGCAGGCCGCTGGCTGATTGGCCGCTGGCGCAGCGTGCGCGTGCAGTGGCCTGGCTGGCGCAGCAGGGTGAAGCCGAAGGTGAGATGGCCGCGCGCGACGTGGTGCTGCTGGGGCGGCTGCCGCACCATGGCTTGCTGGGCGCTCCCAGCCACACCGACCAGGCGGCCGTGGACGCCGCCATGGCGCAGACCGAATGCACCGCCTTTGCGCAGCGGCGCCTCAGCGAGCTGTCGGGCGGCGAACGCCAGCGCGTGCTGCTGGCGCGCGCACTGGCGGTGCAGTCCAGCGTCTTGCTGCTGGATGAGCCGACCACCCACCTGGACGCACCGCACCAGCGCGCGTTGATGCGCTGCGTGGCGCTGCGCCGGGACCAGGGCGCCGCAGTGGCGGTGGTGCTGCACGACCTGACGCTGGCGCTGGCCGCCGACCGCGTGTGGCTGATGGACGGCGGGCGGCTGGTGGCCGACGCCACACCCGACGACCCTGCGTTGCACGCCGCGTTGGGCGTGGTGTTCGATCATGCAGTGGCCATCGAGAGCCTGCACCGCGACGGCCATGTGCACCACGTGGCCAGGCCTTTGCCTTGAACCTGGGTTGAAACCGAGCCGACTGTGCCGACCGCGCCGGCTGCAGGGCTGAAACGGTGCTTTTCAGCCGCTCGTGCTGCCGGTGCCGTCCGATCCGCGCGGCACGGCTTCGCCGATGAAGGCCTGCGCCGGTGCCAGCCGCATCAGTTGCGCGGCGTCGGCCAGCGGGGCATGCAGCCACTTCTCCACGTCGGCCTGTTCGATGGGCACCACGCTGCGCTTGTCTTGCTGGTTCGGTGGCCGCTTCGGGTCGGGCCGGTGCATGCGGTTCATCAGTGGGTGGGCATCGGCGTTGATGGTGAGCATGGTGTAGCTCTCCAGCACTTCGCCGGTGGCCGGGTCGGCCCATGTGTTCCACAAACCGGCCAGGCCCCAGGGTGCGCCGTCGCTGCGCGTGAAGCGCCAGGGCACGTGTTTGCCGCTTTCCCAGTTGGGCTCGAAGAACGCCTGCGCCGGGATGATGCAGCGCTGCCCGCGCGCCCACGGGTGCTTGTAGCTGGCCTTGGCGCTGAGCTCTTCGCTGCGCGCGTTGCTGGTCGGGAACTTGAGCTTGCGCTCCTTGGCGAACCACGGGATCAGGCCCCAGGGGCCGACGACCAGCTCACGCTCGTCGCCGGCGCTGCTCTTGGCAGCGCGGATGAACACGCCCTGGTAGCCCGGAAACACCTCGCGCACCCAGCGCATCGGCGTGCGGCCGCCGATGTGCCAGTGGCGTTCGATGTCGCCGGTTTCGGGCGATATGTAGCGAGTGCACATGGCCCGGCACTGTAGCGTGCTGCGCGGAATGGCTTAAACCAGGCGCGGCTGGAACCAGGCTTGTCCAGAGTGGCGGTGGGTGGTGGTGCTGGTGCTGCGCAGCAGCAGCGAGTCTGAGCCGTTACGCGTGCGGCGTGCGGCGTGTGGCGTGCGGCGTGCGGCGTGCGGCGTGTGGCGTGTGGCGTGCGGCGTGTGGCGTGTGGCGTGCCACGTGCGGCGCGCAGCGTTCGCGTCAGTGAGCAGTGAGCAGCGCGCGGCGTCAGCGCTTGTGCACGGCCGCTTGCGTCTCCGTCCACTGCAGCAGCCGCTGCAGGCTGTCGGCGGTGCCTTCGTCGTCGCTGTTGGCATCGATCACGGTGGGCTTCAGCAGGATCACCAGTTCGCGCTTCTCGGTCAGCCTCTCGGTCTGGCCGCCAAACAGCTTGCGCCACATCGTGCCCTGGGCGCCGGGCAGGCCGGAGTCGCTGTTCACGCTGGCCTGGCGCATGAGGCCGCCGATGGCGATGATCTGGCCGTCGCGCGCGCGCACCACGGCGTCGGTTTCGTTGATGTCGCTGCTGGCCAGCGGCAGCGAATAGGTGCCCAGCGTGCCCAGGTTCAGCACCTTGTTGCGCTCCACCACCGTGCTCACGGTGGGGTGGATGTGCAGCGTGATGAAACCGTCGGCGGTGATGCTGGGCGTCACGTCCAGCGAGATGCCGCTGAAGAAAGGCTGCACGCCGATGTTGGGCGTGGTGGTGCTGGTGTTGCCGGTGCTGTTGGTGGTGGTGCTGATGCTGGTGACGAAGAAGTCGTCGGTGCCCACCTTCAGCAGTGCCTTCTGGTTGTTCATGGTGGCTATGCGCGGGCTGCTCAGCACCTGCGTATTGCCCTGCGTGCCCAGGAATTCCAGCACGCTGGCGAAGTTGCTGGTCTGGAAGGCCAGTCCCAGCACCGCGCCGGCGTTGGTGGCAGCTGCCGTCAAAGCGCTGCCCGGTGTGAAGTTGATCAAGCCACCGGCCAGGCTGCCGGTGGGCGACAAGCCCACTCCGGGCCCGGCCACACCGCCGCTGGCGCGCAGGCTCAAGCCAGCCTTGAAAGCACCCCAGTTGATGCCGGTGCGTTCGCTGTCGCGCAGCTGCACTTCCACCACCTTGGCCTCCAGCATCACCTGGCGCTCGATGCTGGCGCGCGTGGACGCCAGATAGTCCTGCACCGTGCGCATCTCCTTGGGCAGTGCCCGCACGACGATGTTGCCGGTCTGCGGGCTGACGATGACGTGGCGGCCCTCCTTGTCGCCGACCAGCAGCTTGATGGTGGATTCCACCTCCACCCACAGCTCGTTCTTCTGCGTCGTCGTGATGCGGCTGCCCTCGGATGAACTGCCCGTGCTGCCATTGCTGCCGCCGCCGGAACCACCGCTGCCGCCCGAGCTGCTGCCGCCCGTTCCGCTGCCGGTGATGGAGCCGCTGATGACGCGTGAATCGCTGCGGCCGACGCGGTTGAACGACGGGTAGTCGATGGTGAAGATGCGGGTCTGCATCTGCGCCGGTGCCACCAGGATGTGGCGCCCCACGACCTTGTATTCCAGGTTGTGCAATTCGCGCAGCAGGTCCAGCGCTTCGCGCAGCGTCACGTCCTTCAGGCTGATGCCCATCGGCCCCTTGACGCCGGGGTCGACGGCCACCGACAACGGCGTCTCGGCCAGCAACGACATGAACACCGTCTCCGGCGTGGCGCCGTTCAGCACCAGCGAGAAGCGGCGTGCGGTGCGCGAAGGGGGCGCCACCTGGGCCAGTTCGTCGCTGCCGTTGGCGGCTGCTGCGGGGGAGCCGTTCTGAGCCGGGTTGACGGCTGTCGGGCGCACCATGGGCCTGTGTGCCGGGTTCGGCGTCTGGGCTGTGGCGTT
>JBBQMM010000015.1:0-22248 GCA_038328935.1 Burkholderiales bacterium | reverse complement strand
GAAGGCGGCACGCAGTGCCAGGCGGCCGATACGGCACATTCCGTTGATGCCGACTCTCATGTCTCGTTGTTTTCCGGTGCGTTTCGCATGTGATGATTATTCCAGCAACATGGAATCATGGCGGTATTGTGTGACGAATGCATGAACGACCTTGCTCCGGGGTCCCCGGGCCCGGCGGTGCACGGCGCACGGTGCGCGGTGCGCGGTGCGTGGTGCGTGGTGTCCGGTGCGTGGTGTCGTCTGCGGGCACGTCCACCCGGCGCGAAATGCGCAGCATCGAAGGCATCCCGCATTGCAACGGCTGCTGTTGGGCGGAGAGCCTGCCCGCGCTGGTTGAGAACCCCGGCGGCCGCCTGGGGATCCCGGACGAACCGCGCGAGCGCGTCTGGGCTCCTCTACAGACTTTCGACCGAGAGCACGGTATGCAGCACCACCTGCATCGCGCCGTCCCGTTGCCGCCGCCGCAACCACCACACAGCGCCTTTGCGTATGGGCCAGGGCTGCAGAACGTCCGCCAGCAGATAGGCGGCCGTCAAGCCCAGAGTGCTTTGGTGGCCCACCACGACCACAGGCTCTCGTGCGTCGGGCCATCGGGTGCAGTGCAACAGTCCATCAACCGTGCCCTCGGGACCCAAGGCGGGCACGATGCGGAACCGGCGGTCCAGCGCGTCGGCCGTTTGGCGCGTGCGCGTCGTCGGGCTGACCAGAATCTTGGCCGATTCGGGCAGGTGCTGCTGCAGCCACGCACCCATCTGGCGCGCCTGTCGCTCACCCTTTTTCGTCAAGGGCCGGTCGGCGTCGGTCTGATCTTGCAGGGGCTCGCCCGCGTCAGCGTGGCGCCAAAGAATGAGGTCCATCGGGTGGGGCATCAGGTGATGTGGTCTCGTGGTCGCTTGCCCAGGTGAAGGTTTGGCGCTGGCATGGGCTAGCTCTCAAATGATGTCTGATTCTTGGGCGATTGCTGTCTGGGTTGGCAAATTCCACCACCTTGCCGCCATCAACACCCACAGGAAACCCATCCTGATGTGCCTGAAGCAGCGCCCGGAAAGGTCGGCTCTGCCGCCGGTTCAAAAGCCTGATCGAAGGCCAGGACGACGCAACTGCAGTTGCCCGGGTCGGGCCCGATTCGCTGCAAAGCGCCCGAACCGAAGTGAATATCGACCGGCATGTCTCAACCAAGACTGCGCATGGGGAGCGACGTGATGTCCGCTGGGCCGCACCGGAGCCGCCGACCAGCCTCCAACCCCCTCTGCAATCCGCATGCGAAAGCGATTGAGCGTAGCCGCCGTTGGTGAAATCCGTGTGACATGAAATCCGTGGGACATGAAATCCATGTGACGGGTGCCGGGGGTGCTGGCGACGTGGTTGTCGTAGACCCACTGTCGCCGTTCACGGGACGCCCCGGCCAGCCGGCAGCGCATGGCTGACATGGTCGGCAGGTCGGCCAGGTGCGGCAGGTGGTTCGGCCTCGGGTCGCCTGTCTGGCACTGGCACTGGTGCCGCTGCTCTGCGGCTTGCACCTTCGTCGCAGGCCCTCGAAGGCCCCGCATTTCATGGGCTGCTGGCGGAAGCGGTGAGATTCGAACTCACGGGCCCTTGCGAGCCGCCGGTTTTCAAGACCGGTGCAATCGACCGCTCTGCCACGCTTCCTTCGTCGACTGGCGATTCTAGGCGCCCGGGCTTTGAGCCTGAGGGCAGGCTACTTGCAGGAGTTCACGCCGGCCGCCGTCAACCCGCATGGCGCTGAGTGCACCGCCCCACACGCAGCCGGTGTCGAGCGCCAGCAGGTCGGGCCGGTTGATCAGGCCCAGCGTGCTCCAGTGACCGAAAGCCACCGGCTGGCCCAGGCTTTGGCGCGTGGGCACTTCAAACCAGGGCATGAAACCGGCCGGTGCTGCGCCAGCACCTTCCTTGGTCTTGAAGTCGAGCACACCATCCGCTGAGCAGAAACGGATGCGTGTCAGCGTATTGACCACCATCCGCCAGCGCGCCTGGCCCCGCAGCGAAGGGGTCCAGCGCTCGGGTTGGTCGCCATACATGTCGCTCAGGAAGTCGGGCAGGCCGGGCCCGCGCAGCACGGCTTGCACCTCGCCGGCCAGGGCCAGCGCGTCCTGCGCCGACCACTGTGGCGCCAGGCCGGCGTGCACGCACAGCCAGCCGCTTTCTTGGTGGGCCAGCGGTTGTTGCGCCAGCCACTGTAGCCACTGGGCCGCGTCGCTGGCCTGCAAGACATCGGCAAAGGTGTCGCCGCGGTGCAGTTTGCGCGCGCCATGCGCCACCGCCAGCAGGTGCAGGTCGTGGTTGCCCAGCAGGCAGGTGGCGGCGTTGCCCAGAGCCACGGCCCGCCGCAGCACGCCCAGAGAATCGGGGCCGCGGTTGACCAGGTCGCCCAGCAGCACCACGCGGTCGCGCGAGGGCGAGAAGCCGGCTGCTGCCAGCAATTCGTCAAGCGCTTGCGCGCAGCCCTGCACATCGCCCACCAGAATAATCATCGGGGGATTCTGCTACGCTCCCGGCCGTTTCCGCTGATACCGCCGCGCTTAGCCGGCGGCACACATGGATCTGGCGCTGCTGGTATTTTTGATTTTGCTGAATGGCTTGTTTGCCATGTCCGAGATGGGGCTGACGGCCAGCCGCAAGGCCCGGCTGCAGGTGATGGTGGAAGCCGAAGAACCCGGTGCCCGTGCGGCCATGGACCTGCACGAGAACCCGACCAGATTCCTCTCGACGGTACAGATCGGCATCACCTCGATCGGCGTGCTCAACGGCATCGTGGGCGAAGCGGCTTTCTCCCAGCCGCTGGGCCAATGGTTGTCGCACACCTTTGGCTGGGCCGAAAAGCCAGCCGGGGTGGGCGCCACGGCGTTGGTGGTGATGTTGATCACCATCCTGACCATCATTTTTGGTGAACTGGTGCCCAAGCGCCTGGGTCAGATGTACCCCGAGACCGTGGCCCGGCTGGCTGCGCGGCCGATGAACCTGCTGTCCACGGCCGCCCGGCCCTTGGTGGCGCTGCTGAGCCTGTGCACCGAGGCGGTGCTGAAGTTGCTGGGCATCAAGAGCGGCCCGTCGCGCTCAGTCACGGAAGAGGAAATTGCGGCCAGCCTGGAAGAGGGCGTGGACGCTGGCGTGATTGAAGCGCAAGAGCACCAGATGGTGCGCAACGTGTTTCGGCTGGACGACCGGCAGATCGGCAGCATGATGATCCCGCGCGCCGAAATCGTCTGGCTCGATGAGGCAGACCCCCTGGACGCGCTGCTGGAGCGCATGGCCAGCAGCGGCCGCACGCGCTTTCCGGTATGCCGTGGCTCGCTGGACGACGTGCGCGGCGTGCTCGCCACGGCTTCCTTGCTGCAGCCGCTGGCGCGTGGCGAGCGACCTGAAATCTCGCAGCATCTGCAGGCCCCGGTATTTGTGCCGGAAACCCTGTCGGGCATGGAACTGCTGGAGCATTTCAAGCTGGCTGGAACCGATATCGTGTTCGTCGTCGACGAGTACGGCGCGGTTCAAGGCGTCATCACCGAACGCGACCTGCTGGAGGCCATCACCGGTGAATTCGGCGCCCCCACGGATGAAGACGCCTGGGCCATCAGGCGCGACGACGGCAGCTGGCTGATGGATGGCTTGATACCCGTGCCGGAAATGAAAGACCGCCTGGAAATCAAGGACCTGCCCGAAGAAGACCGTGGCCGCTACAACACCCTGGCCGGCATGATCATGCTGCTGCTGGGCCGCTTGCCCCGCACCACCGACGCGGTGCTGTGGGACGGCTGGCGGTTTGAAGTCGTGGACCTGGACGGCAAGCGGGTGGACAAGGTCCTGGTGCAAAAAGTCGAAACCCCTGGAGAAGATTCTTGATCATCAACAACATGCACCTGCGGCCCACCGGGCTGGACAGCAACACCCACCGCAACCTCAAACTGCGCCTGCCGGTGCAGGACTGGAGCGTGGGCAACCAGCTCAACGCCCTGTTTGTAGCGGCCAGCGAATTTGCCGACGCCTGCCGCGAATTCCCGATCGTGTTCGTCAAGTCTGGCAAGGACGCCGACGGCAGCGAGCCGGTCGCTCCGATCGCCGTGTTTGGTGTTTCGCAGGCCGAAAACCTGTTCATCGTGGGTGAACGCTGGCGCGGGCGCTACATGCCGGCGGTGATGCGCCTGTATCCGTTTTGCATGGCGCGCGTGGACGACGAGCGTTTGGCGCTGTGCGTCGACATGGCCTATGCGGGCGCCAACGAAACCGAAGGTGAAGCGCTGTTCGACGCCGAAGGCAAGCCAACCGAGGTGCTGAAGAGCGTGCAGCAACACCTGGAAGCGCTGGAAGTGGAGGTGCAACGCACGCGCGCCGTGTGTGTGCGTCTGCAAGAGCTGGATTTGTTGCGCGACATGCGCTTCGACGCCACGTTGCCGGGTGGGCGCAAGCACACGGTGGACGGCTTCCTGGTGGTGGACGAAGAGAAGGTTCGCAACCTGCCGGATGCACAGGTGCTGGAATTGCACCGCAACGGTCTGCTGGGCCTGATCCACCTGCACTGGATGTCGATGCGCAACATGCACCCGCTGCTGGAATGGCACGTGGAGCGCGCGGCGGCCTGACTCGCAACCCGAAGCGTGCGCCGTCGCACGCCACTTCCCTTCGGCATGAGCGAGCGTGGAAAGTGGGCATCATTGCGTCTTCGACCATCGCCTGCACAGACCCCTCATGACCGTTGAACTTGCCAAGACCGCGCGCAGCGCACCCGCCCGCGGCAGCGTGCCTCTGCACGCGGTAGACCGCGCCGGCTTTGCGCAAGCCGCCGCCGGGCTGCCTGCTGCAACCGCCAACTGGTTTCGCAGCGTCGGCTTTGAAGGCGCGCCCGACAGCCACGTGCTGGTGCCTGGGCCCGACGGCCAGGTGCAGGCCGTCTGGGCCGGGGTGCTGGGTGCCGCCCACCCGTGGGCATTGGCCGCGCTGCCACGCAGTCTGCCGGTGGGGCGCTATCACCTGGCGGGTGACGAAGACGGCGGTTTGGTGCTGGACGCCACCGCGGCTGCGCTGTCCTGGGAGCTGGGCAGCTACTGCTTCGATCTGTACAAGGCACCGCGGCGTGCCGCTGCACAGCTGACGCTGGCGCCGACTGCAGCGGCGCGGCGCGGCCTGCTGGTCGCGGCCGCGCTGGCGTCCACGCGCGATCTCGTCAACACGCCTGCTGAACACATGGGCCCGGCTCAACTGGCCCGGGCGGTGCAAATGGTGGCGCGCCAGCATGGCGCCACGTTCAAGCAGACCGTGGGCGACAAGTTGCTGAAGGCGGGTTTTCCGGCCGTGCATGCAGTGGGGCGCGCCGCCGACGCTGCATGCGCCCCGCGTTTGATCGAACTGAACTGGGGCCAGGCCCGCCACCCGCTCGTGACGCTGGTGGGCAAGGGCGTGTGTTTCGACAGCGGCGGACTGGACATCAAGAGCGCCGACGGCATGCGGCTGATGAAAAAGGACATGGGCGGCGCGGCCAACGCGCTGGGCCTTGCGCAGATGATCATGGCGCTGAACCTGCCGGTGCGGCTGCAACTGCTGATACCGGCCGTCGAGAACGCCATCGCCGGCAACGCCTTCCGGCCCGGCGATGTGTTCAAGACCCGCAAGGGCCTGCACATCGAGATCGGCAACACCGATGCCGAGGGCCGCGTGATCCTGTGTGATGTGCTGGCCTATGGCGCCGAGCACAAGCCGGCCCTGATGATCGACCTGGCCACGCTGACGGGCGCGGCGCGCGTGGCGCTGGGCCCGCAACTGCCGGCGCTGTTTTGCCGCGACACGGCGGTGGCTCGCGCACTGGTGGACCAGGGCATGGCGCTGCATGACCCGCTGTGGCACATGCCGTTGTGGGCGCCCTACCACGCCAGCATCGAAAGCGATATCGCCGATATCGTCAACACCGGCTCCAGCCCGATGGCCGGTGCCGTGACCGCGGCGCTGTTCCTTGACGACTTCGTGCCCGCGGGCCAGGACTGGCTGCACATCGACCTGTACGCATGGAACCAGGGCTCGCGCCCCGGCCGCCCCGCGGGCGGTGAAGCGCAGACCTTGCGCACGCTGCTGGCTTATCTGGAACAGCGCTTCGGTGCCGGTGGGGCATGAGCACGCCGGGCCGTCCCAAGGCGAATACCGCAGCGCGCAGCGCGAAGGTTTCCTGATGAGCCCAAAACCCCCTTTGACCGCGTGCCCCGAACTGGCGCCTCAATTGGCGCAGCAGGGTTGGGCTGTGCTGGATGCCGGCGCCGTGTGCAGTCTCAGCGGCGTTGCCGCTTCCACCTTCAGTGGCTGGGAGCCCTGCTGGCACGAATTGCCGCCCGATCTGCATCTGCGTGATGGGGGGCACTACCGCCTGCGCCGCCACAGCTGCTTTGTCGTCAGCGGGCTTGCGGTGTCACAGGTGCCGCACCGTGCCCACTGGCAGCCGGTGGATTACAACGCGTTGCACGGCGGCTTCGAACGATGGTTCGAACCGATGCCGCCGTTGTGGGTGCAAGACCCTGAGTGGCAGCGACTTCTGGCCTCGTTGGCGGCCGTGGCCTCGCGCATGCGCGGACTGGCTGACGACCGACCCTGGTATGTCGAGGCACATCCGTTTCGCATCACCACCGAAGGGGGCATCGGCAGGCCCACGCCCGAAGGCGCACACCGTGACGGCGTCGATCTGGTGGTGGTGCTGATGGTGCAGCGGCACAACGTCAAAGGCGGCGAAACCCGCGTCTTCGCTGCCCAGGGCCCGCAGGGCGTGCGCTTCACATTGCAACAACCCTGGAGCGCGCTGTTGCTGGACGATGAACGCGTGATCCACGAAAGCACGCCCATACAAAACCAGATCGTCGACGCGCCGGCCTGGCGCGATACGCTGGTGCTGACGTTTCGTCAGCACGGCTTTCAGGGGCCCTGAGGCGCGCCTCGATCAACCACTTTGAGTTCAGCTTTGAGTACGTCTTTGAGTGCACCTTCGAGCACACCTATCAGTACACCTATGACTAACAGCGTGACACCGACCTCCCAGCCTGTGAACCTCAGCGGACTGCCGATCTCGCCGCAAGACATCACTGCAGCCGCGGCTCGATTGCGTGGCGTTGCTCACCGCACGCCCGTGATGCGCTCGTCGATGGCCGACCAGCGCACCGGTGCGCAGGTCTTTTTCAAGTGCGAGAACCTGCAGCGCATGGGCGCCTTCAAGTTTCGCGGCGCCTACAACGCGCTGGCACAGTTCACGCCCGAGCAGCGGCGCAGCGGCGTCATTGCCTTCTCGTCGGGCAACCATGCGCAGGCCATTGCGCTGTCGGCGCGGCTGCTGGACATGCCTTCGGTGCTGGTCATGCCGCACGACTCGCCGGCGTCCAAGCTGGCCGCCACGCGCGGCTACCAGGCGGGTTTGCCGGGCAGCGAGGTGGTGCTGTACGACCGCTACGCCGAAGACCGCGAAGCGATCGGCCTGCGGCTGGCGCAGGAGCGCGGCATGACGCTGATACCGCCCTACGACCATGCCGACGTGATGGCCGGGCAGGGCACGGCGGCTGCCGAGCTGATCGAGGAAGTGGGGGCCCTGGACTGCCTGCTGGTGTGCGTGGGCGGCGGTGGGCTCATCTCGGGTTGCGCCGTGGCCGCGCACGCCTTGAGCCCGGGCGTGCAGGTAGTCGGCGTTGAACCCGAAGCCGGCAACGATACCCAGCAGAGCCTGGCGCTGGGCCGCATCGTGCACATCAACACGCCCAAGACCATTGCCGACGGTGCGCAGACGCAGCACAGCGGCCAGCTCACGTTCGCCGTCATCCAGCGGCTGGTGCCGCAGATCGTGACCGTCAGCGACGCGCAGTTGGTCAGCACGATGCGGTTTTTTGCCGAACGCATGAAGCTGGTGGTTGAACCCACCGGCTGCCTGGGCGCCGCTGCGCTGCTGGAAGGGGTGTTGCAAGTTCCCGGGCAGCGCGTGGGCGTCATCATCAGCGGTGGCAACGTGGACTTGCCCCGTTATGCCGCGTTGCTGGCGGGTTCGTGACTGTGCCTGACGAGGTTGTGAGTGCCGGCCGCCAGCTCGTTCCAGATGGCCTGCACCGGGCCCCATCGCAAGTCTTGCAGTCGGTTTCTTGAAGTCGAACCTTGAAGTCGAATCTTGAAGTCGAATCTTTGAGGGCAAATTGAGAGTGAATCTTCATGGCTGAAACAGCCTCTGCCCAACCCGCCACCGCTGGTGTAGCGCCTCCCTCCACGCCCGATGCCGCGCAACGCCAGCGCGAGCAGGTGGACAAGCGGCTGGCCATGCCCGCCGCCATCAGCAGCGGCACGGCGCAGCTGGCCAGCGGCGACTTGCAGTACGAGGTGCATGCGGCCTTTTTGCCGGTGCTGGCCGGCGCGCTGGATGGCCCGCGTGGCGAGCCCGAGGCGGCGGTCCTGGCCACCGCTTACTTGCTGAAGGGCGCGCAGCCGGCGCAACGGCCGGTGTGTTTCGCCTTCAACGGCGGACCCGGTTCGGCATCGGTCTGGCTGCACCTGGGGGCGCTGGGCCCCCAGCGCGTGGTGGTGCCCGACGACGGCTCCATGCCCCGGCCACCCTACGCGGTGCAGGACAACCCGCACACCTGGTTCGAGCACTTCGATCTGGTGTTCATCGACCCCCCGCACACCGGCTGGTCGGTCACTGCCAGCGAAGCGGCGCGCAAGAAGATGCTGTCGGTGGACGGCGACATCGAGACCCTGGCGGAGGTGGTTCGCCTATGGCTCACGCGCCACCAGCGCTGGGGTTCGCCGCTGTATCTGGCCGGAGAAAGTTACGGCTCCACGCGCGGCGCCGGTCTGGCCGATACGCTGCACAACCTGGGCGTGTCACTCAACGGGCTGATCCTGGTGTCTTGTGCAATGGATCTGCAGTCGGTGGTGTTTGCGCCGGCTCACGACTTGCCTTACGCGCTGTTTCTGCCTGCTTTCGCCGCGGTGGCGCAGTACCACGGCCTGCTGCGCGGCTCGCTGGGCTCCAGCGCCAGCGCGGCGCGCGCCGCCGCCGAAGAGTTTGTGGCCAACGACTACGTGGCTGCCCTGCACGCAGGCGCGCGCCTGACCACCACCCAGCGCACGCGCCTGGTGCGCCGCCTGGCCGAACTGACCGGGTTGCCGCGGGCCCTGGTGGACGAAAAGAATCTGCGCATCAGCGATCAGACTTTCTTCTTCGACGCACTGCGCAGCCGCGGCCTGATGGTGGGGCGGCTCGACGCCCGAGCCACCGGGCCGATGGCGGCCAGCCGCACGCGCGAATGGGAGTTCGACCCCGGCATCGAAGCCATCGTCGCGCCCTACACGATGGCCGCCATGCACTATTTCCACAGCGCGCTGGGCCTGAAGCTCGAAGAGCGCTATGAGGTGCTGAACCGGGAGGTGGGCACGGCATGGAACTGGAACCGTGGCGGCAAGACCGGCGAGGGTTTCACGTCCACCAGCCCCGACCTGGCGCGCGCGCTGCGGCGCCATCCGCATCTGAAGGTGCTGGTGGCCAGTGGCCGCTACGACCTGGGCACGCCCTACAGCGCCAGCGACTGGTCGCTGGCGCAACTGGACCTGCCGCCCTCGGTGGCGGCACGGGTGCAGCACCGCTACTACGATGCAGGGCACATGATGTACACGCGGCAGGCCGACCTGAAGCAACTGAAGAACGACCTGGCGAGCTGGTTGAAGGTTTGACGGCCCCCAAAGCCACCACCGCCTCAGCTCCGGCGCTTTCAGTTTCAGAAGTTCGGCACGCTCTCGAATTGCACCTCGGCGCCACTGGTGGGGTGCAGCAGCGACAAGCTGCGCGCATGCAGCAGCAGCCGTTCGCCAGGTCCGGGCGGCGAGCCATACAGCTCGTCGCCCACGATCGGGTGCCCCAGCGTCTGCATGTGCACGCGCAACTGGTGTGAACGGCCGGTCACCGGCTCCAGCGCCAGCCGGGCCCGGCGTGCGTCGCCGTCGTCCCAGCGCTGCAGCACGCGCCAGCGCGTGAAGGAAGGCTTGCCGCCTTCCCAGTCCACCACCTGCCGCGGCCGCGCCGGCCAGTCCAGCCGCATCGGGGCATTGCAGCTGCCTTGATCGGCTTGCGGCCAGCCCTGCACCACGGCCTCGTAGCGTTTGGCAATCTGCCGGCGTTCGAAGGCGTGGTTCAGCGCTCGCTGGGCGGGCAGGTTGCGCGCGAACATCATCAGGCCCGAGGTCGACATGTCCAGCCGGTGCACCACCAGCACGTCGGCGTAGCTTTGCTGCACCTGGGCCACCAGGTTGATGGCGCCCTCGGGGCCTCTGCCGGGCACGGACAGCAGCCCGCTGGGCTTGTTCACCACCAGCAGGTCTGCGTCTTCGTGCACCAGCGTCCAGGTCTCCATGGGGTGAAGGATATCGGCGCCTGCCGTGGTGCCGCCGGGGGCTGGCGGGCGGTGCGAGTGCTGGTGCGCATTCCTGCCTGCGCTGTGCCGCGCCATCCCCCAAAGGCGGCATTCCGTGGCGCTGCAAGCCTGCTAAGCTATTTGGATGTCGTCTCCCACCGCCCCGACTCCGCGCGTGCACGACGCCAACGCACTGCCCGTGGGCACGCGGCTGGGCGAATTCGAGTTGCTCGGCCTGCTCGGCGTGGGTGGTTTCGGAATCGTCTATCTCGCCTTCGACCACGCACTGGAACGCGAGGTGGCGGTGAAGGAATACATGCCGGCTTCGCTGGCCGGCCGCACCGAAACCATGCATGTCTCGTTGCGCTCGCAATCCGACGCCGAAACCTTTGCGCTGGGCCTGCGTTCCTTCGTCAACGAAGCGCGCTTGCTGGCGCGCTTCGACCATCCGTCGCTGCTCAAGGTGCTGCGCTTCTGGGAGGCCAACGGCACCGCCTACATGGCCATGCCGGTGATGCGCGGGCGCACGCTGAAGGAGTTGCGCACGGACCTCGGCCGCGCGCCCGAAGAAAGCACGCTGCGCAGCATGCTCGATGCACTGCTCGGCGCGCTCGAACGTTTGCACGGTGAGGGCGTCTATCACCGCGACATCGCGCCCGACAACATCCAGGTGGAGCCTGACGGCAAACCGGTGCTCCTTGACTTCGGTGCCGCGCGGCGCGTGCTCAGCGACAAGACGCAAACGCTCACGGCCATTCTGAAGCCCGCCTACGCGCCCATCGAGCAGTACGCCGAGACGGGCTCGGTGAAGCAGGGCCCCTGGACCGACTTCTACGCGCTGGGGGCCACGCTGCACTACGTGTTGCTCGGCAGGCCACCGTCACCAGCCACGGCGCGCGCGGTGTTCGACGAGTCACCGGCCCTCGCCGGGCAAGGCCTGCCGGGCTACAGCATTGCCTTCCTGCAGATGGTGGACTGGATGCTGGCGCCACGCCCCAACGACCGCCCGCAAAGCGTGGCCGAATTGCGCCAGGTGCTGCTGGGTGAACGCCGGGTTCCGGCGCCCTACCTGATCGAGCCATCGGGTGACGCCTGGGACAAGACGCAGGTCTTGCCCCATGGTTTGACGGGGGGCGATGACGCGACCTTGGTCATACCACGCAATGCGGCTGCGCGAGAAGATCGTCCGCCGGTGGTGCCGACGGTTGTGCCGACGTTGGTTCCGACGGTGGTGCCGACGGAAGTGCCGCCGGTCGCCGCCAGCGTGCCACCCGTGCCGCCCGTGCCATCCAGGCAAAGCGCAGCGCCGGCCGCTGCGGGCGCGTTGGCCAACGAGCCGATGGCGGCGCCCACGCCGCCGCCGGGCGGCACGACGGCCCAGCCTGCGGCGATGGCGCCAGCGGCCACGGCAGCAGCGTCGGCGGCCCCCGCAGCGCCCCGTCGCAACACAGGGCGCATGGCAACAGTGGCAGCAGCGGCAGCAGTGGCTGCGGTGGTGGCAGGCTTCGTCTTCTGGCCCAAGCCGACCTCATTGCCGGCGCCTTCGCTGGCTGCCGACTCGGCTGCCCTGTCGCCAGCGGAGGTATCGGGCCAGTCGACAGTGGCTGTTGGCGCCGTGATGCCGGCCGCGACATCACCGATCGCTGCCTCCACGGTCAGCCCGTCGGTGGCGGCAGAGTCGGCCGCGCCTGCGCAGACGCCTGCGCAGACATCAGCCCCCACAGCCATGTCTTCAGCAGCCGTGGCGCGCACGACACCCGAGTCAGCAGTCAAGCCCGTGCAGACCGCTTCGGCGCGAGCCGCGCAGCGGGACGGCGCCAACCCGTCTGCTGCTTCGACCAGAGGCACGACAGGGGCTGTTACCGGTGCCGGCCGGGCCCCGGCCGCCGGCGGGACTGCGGCCGTCGTTGCTGCAGCGGTGCCCCCTGCCGCCGCGGCAGCGGTGCCTCCTACCAACGCGGCAGCGGTGCCCGTTGTCACCGCGGGTGCGGTGGCGTCAACGGTCACCAACTCATCGGCCGCGGCCGTACCTGCCGGGACCGTCGCGCGCGCGCAGGGGGCTGCAGTCGACGCCGCACAGACGCCAGTCGCCGCTGGTCCGGAAGCCAAGTGCGCAGGGCGCAACCCCTTCTCCCACTTCGTCTGCATGGAACGGGAATGTCTGCGCAGCAGCTTCAGCGGTCATGCCGATTGCCTGGCGTGGCGAAAGAGCGCCAGGCGCGAGTGATGCCGCCCTGCCCAGGGTAAGGCTGGATGACAGGTGCGCACCTGTCGGGTTACACCGCAAGGCCGACACACCCAACGGAGTTCACCTTGCCCTTGAGCGATACCCGTCCCCACGGAGCCGCCTGGCCCCGCCGCCTTCCGCACCAGCTGGAGGTGCCCGAGACCAGTCTCTGGTTCAACCTGGAAGTCAGCGCGCGCCGCTACCCGCACAAGGCGGCGTATCTCTTTCTGGGCCGGGCGCTGACGTTTCTGCAGCTGCACCAGCAAGCCCTGGCGCTGGCCGGGTGGTTGCAGGTGCACGGCGTGGCGGCCGGTGACCGCGTGCTGCTGTACATGCAGAACTGCCCACAGTTCGTGGTCGCTTTTTACGCCGTGCAACGCGCCAATGCGGTGGTGGTGCCGGTCAATCCGATGAACAAGGCGCAAGAGCTGGCGCACTGCATCACCGACGCGCAGGCCCGCGTGGCACTGACCACCGCCGACCTGGCGGCCCTGGTGGCCGAGGCCAACGAGACGTTGGCCAGCAGTGAACGCCTGGCCCACGTGGTGGCCACGCGGATGACCGATGCCCTGCCTGCGGACGTCGTTCCGCAAGAGGCGCCACCGCCGGCCGTGATGCAGTGGCTGCAGGCCGACCCGGTGCTGCCCGCCGGCACCGTGCGCTGGCTCGATGCGCTGGCCGCCGGCCACCAGCCGGGGCCCGCCACTGCCGGCCCTGACGACATGGCCCTGTTGCCCTACACCAGCGGCACCACCGGCATGCCCAAGGGTTGCATGCACAGCCACCGCACGCTGATGCACAACGCCGTGGGTGGTGGCCTGTGGGGGCACGCCAGTGCTGAGAGCATCAGCCTGGGCGTGGTGCCGATGTTTCACATCACCGGCATGATGTACGGCGTGCTGTCGCCGGTTTATCTGGGCAGCACCGTGGTGTTGCTGCCGCGCTGGGACCGTGAGCTGGCAGGCCGGCTCATTTCGCGCCACGGCGTGACGCACTGGACCTGCATCCCGACCATGATCATCGACCTCTTCGGCAGCCCCAACTACCGGCAGTTCGACCTCTCCAGCCTGCGCTATTTGTCGGGCGGCGGCGCCGCCATGCCGCATGCCGTTGCACAACGCTTGCAGGACGAGTTCGGCATCAGCTTCGCCGAGGGTTACGGTCTGACCGAGACCGCAGCACCCAGCCACGCCAACCCGCCAGAGCGGGCCAAGCTGCAGTGCCTGGGCATACCCATCTTCGGCACTGACAGCCGCATCATCGACCCCGACACCCTGAAAGAAGTGCCCGATGGCGAGAGCGGCGAAATCATCACCCACGGGCCGATGGTCTTCAAGGGCTACTGGCGGCATCCCGAGGCCACCCGTGCCGCCTTCATGGAACTGGACGGCAAGACTTTCTTCCGCACCGGCGACCTGGGACGGCGCGACGAGGAAGGCTACTTCTTCATCACCGACCGCCTCAAGCGCATGATCAACGCCAGTGGCTACAAGGTGTGGCCGAGCGAAGTGGAACTGTTGCTGTACCAGTGCCCGCTGGTGCAGGAGGCCTGCGTCATTGCCGCCAAGGACGACTACCGCGGCGAGACCGTGAAGGCGGTGGTGGTGCTGCGCACCACGGCACCGGCTGGCACCTCCGAGCAGGACATCATCACCTGGGCGCGCGACCACATGGCCGTGTACAAGGTGCCGCGTCAGGTGCAGTTCGTGCAGTCGCTGCCGAAGAGTGGTTCGGGCAAAGTGATGTGGCGTCTGTTGCAGGAGCAGGAGCCAGCAGCCACGCAGGCCTGACAATGGGTGCATGGCCGCAGGCAGTGCGATACCCGTTCCCCCTTCGTTTGTCGCGCTGCACCTGAAACCCGGGCGCAGCAAGCCCGTGACGGCCTGGGATGAGATCGCCGAGCGTCACGAGTTCTGCGACGACCTGGCGCAAATGCTGGTCGACCGTGCCCGCCACACGCAGTGGGACCTGGGGCTGGACGAGGCGACGGTGCTGGAGCGCATGCAAGACGCGCTGTCGGGCGCTGCCGAGCCGGTGGTGTCGGCGGCCGAGGCGCAGTGGGTGGTCTGCCGTCTGGCCGAGCTGCTGGGCTGGCCGATGCCAGAACCTGGCATCGCCTGAGCATTGCGTGACGGCGGCGAGGGTCCAGTCCCGTCACAGAGTCCCGTCACAGAGTCCCGAAGCGGGTGCGGCCGGGGTCGGCAGCCGGTGCTCAGGTCGACTGCCCCGCAACCGCGATCTCAGGCTGAGCGAAGCCGTCGCGCAGGCGATACCAGCCCACGCCCTGGGGGTCGGTTTCGCAGACGGCTTCGGCCCGGTGCAGCAGCAGATTCAGACAGGCCAGGCTTTCGCCCGTGGCCATGCTCAACAGCCCGGCATCGGCTTCGCTGATGGCGCGCGCAAACAGGGCCCCGAACACGTCCACCGCGCGCCGCGGCTGGGCCAAGGTGCGGCGCAAACGCAGCAGAGACAGTTCCTGCCCGCGGCGCAGCGCATCGATGCGCGCGTGCAGGCCGAAAAAGCATTCGTTGTGCGAGGGCAGCACCAGCACGTCGTCGGGCACCATCTGCTGCAGCTTGTCCAGTGACGCGAGCCAGTCGGCCATCGGGTTGGCGTCGGGCTCGGTGGGGTAGACCGACACGTTGGACGATATGCGTGGCAACACCTGGTCGCCAGAGATCAAGACCTTCAGATCCGGGCAATACAGGCAGGCGTGCTCAGGCGAATGACCGCGGCCCACGATGACGCGCCAGGCATGCGCGCCGATCTGCAACTCCTGGCCGTCGCGCAGGCGGGTGAAGCTGTCGGGCAGGGTGTGGATGTGGCGACCGAAGTTGCCGAAGCGCGCGCGATAGGTTTGCAGCGCCTCTTCGCTCCAGCCGGCGTGGCGGTAAAAGCGCAGTGCATCGTCGGGGGCTTCGCGGCCGGTATCGGCCACCATCGCGCGGCAGTTCAGGTACTCCAGCTGCGTGATCCACAGGCGCACGTCGAACTTGCGCGTCAACCAGCCTGCCAGGCCGATGTGGTCGGGGTGCATGTGGGTGACGATTACACGCGTCAGACTGCGCCCGTCGGGCGCATTGGCAAACTGCTCACGCCAAACCTCTGCGGCGTCGTCGGTGCGCATGCCCGTGTCCACCAGGGCCCAACCCGCGCCATCGTCCAGCGCCCACAGGTTGATGTGGTTCAGCGTGAATGGCAGGGGCATGCGCAGCCAGTGCACGCCCGGCGCCACTTCCAGTGTTCGACCTCGCGCAGGCGGGCCTTCGAATGGGTACCCCAGTTTGGCCTTGCCAGTCGCACTGTCGAATCCGTCTGCCATCGGTCTGCCTCGTTGTCTGGTCTGGCCGTGGTTCTGGAACCACCACGGGCATCACCGACTCTAACGGCGAGGCAGTCTGCAAGCTGTCACCTCGGCGCCTCTGGAAACTCGAGCCGTGGCCGGTGGCGCTGACGGGCGTCGGCTGGACCCCGCCGTCAACCGGGCACTGATTCGCTGATGCCGGTGTCGCCGGCTGGGGCCGGATTGCCCTGCACGTCCAGAGGTCGGATGTTTTGCGCCAGGTCGCCCTTGGGGCCCTGCGTCAGCTCGTAACTGACCATGCTGCCTTGCTTGAGGGTGCGAAAGCCCTCCATCTGCACCACAGAAAAGTGCGCAAAAACATCAGCCCCGCCGTCGGTCGGTTCGATGAAACCGAAGCCCTTGGCGTCGTTGAACCACTTCACTGTGCCCTTGGCCATACTGCGCCTCCTGGTCGATCAACCAGGAAATTCTGCGCCTGAGCTTGTTGGGACGTCAAGAATGAGGCGGTTTCAATTGTGGGGGGATGCCTCGTCGGCGCAATGGCAATTGCGGCGCAGGCGTCGCGCGAAGCAAATGGGAAAATTGCCGCCAACTTGTGACTTGAACCTGCGGTTTTTGGGCCAACATCCTGGTGCAAGGGGATCAGCACCGCCGGTCACCGCGCTCAGCGACCAACTCGATAGAATGTGTCATGCCCGAGGATCCACCCCGACAACCCAAGCAGGCGCCCAAGCAAGCGCCCAAGCAAGCGCCCAAGCAAGCGCCCAAGCAACCATCAGGCCCCGTGCAACCCGGCGTGATGCCCGGCAAAGATGCGGGCGGTGCAGTGGTGGCAGAGCGCAAGGCGGCGCGTACCAAGCCGCCATCTCTTTACCAGGTCGTGTTGCTCAACGACGACTACACGCCGATGGAGTTCGTCGTCATGGTGCTCAGGCAATTTTTTCAGCGTGATGCCGATACGGCCACGCACATCATGTTGAAGATTCACCACGAAGGTCGTGGGATCTGCGGCGTCTATCCCAAAGACGTCGCGGCAACGAAAGTCGAACTGGTGCTCACAGCCGCGCGGCGTGAAGGACACCCTCTGCAGTGCATTATGGAGGCCGCATGATTGCGCAAGAGCTAGAAGTCAGCCTGCACATGGCGTTTGTCGAAGCACGCCAGCAGCGTCATGAGTTCATCACCGTCGAGCACCTGCTCATGGCGTTGCTGGACAACCCGTCGGCCGCCGAAGTGTTGCGCGCATGCGCTGCCAACATCGACGATCTGCGCAAGAGCCTGACCACGTTCATCAAGGAAAACACGCCCACCGTGGGCGGCAATGATGAGGTGGACACGCAACCCACGCTGGGCTTCCAGCGTGTCATCCAGCGCGCCATCATGCATGTGCAAAGCACGGGCAGCGGCAAGAAAGAGGTCACCGGCGCCAACGTGCTCGTGGCCATCTTCGGCGAGAAGGATTCGCACGCGGTCTATTACCTGCACCAGCAGGGCGTGACGCGTCTGGACGTGGTGAACTTCATCGCGCACGGCATCAAGAAGAGCGACCCGCCCGAGCCCGCCAAGGGCAACGAGAGCTCCAGCAACGAAAGCGAGAAGGAAGACGGCGCCGCGGGCGACGGCAAGGGCTCGCCGCTGGAGCAGTTCACGCAGAACCTGAACCAGCTCGCCCGTGACGGCAAGATCGATCCGTTGATCGGCCGCGAACACGAGCTCGAGCGTGTGATCCAGATCCTGTGCCGCCGCCGCAAGAACAACCCGCTGCTGGTGGGCGAAGCCGGTGTCGGCAAGACCGCCATCGCCGAGGGCCTGGCCTGGCGCATCACCGAAAAAGACGTGCCCGACGTGCTTGCCGATGCCACCGTGTACTCGCTGGACATGGGTGCTTTGCTGGCCGGCACCAAGTACCGCGGCGACTTCGAGCAGCGCCTGAAGGGCGTGCTCAAGCAGCTGAAGGACAACCCGAATGCGGTGCTGTTCATCGACGAGATCCACACGCTGATTGGTGCCGGTGCGGCCAGCGGCGGCACGCTGGACGCCAGTAATCTGCTCAAGCCCGCATTGAGCAGTGGTGCCATGAAGTGCATCGGCGCCACCACCTTTACCGAATACCGGGGCATCTTCGAGAAAGACGCCGCGCTGTCACGCCGCTTCCAGAAGGTGGACGTGACCGAGCCTTCGGTGGAGCAGACGGTTGAAATCCTCAAAGGCCTGAAGTCGCGCTTCGAAGAGCATCACAGCGTGAAGTACGCCGTGGGCGCGCTGCAGGCTGCGGCCGAGCTGTCGGCCAAGTTCATCAACGACCGTCACCTGCCCGACAAGGCCATCGACGTCATCGACGAAGCGGGTGCCGCGCAACGCATCCTGCCGGTCAACAAGCGCAAGAAGACCATCACGCGCAGTGAGGTTGAAGAGATCGTCGCCAAGATTGCGCGCATCCCGCCGGCCAGCGTGTCGAGCGACGACCGCAGCAAGCTCAAGCTTCTCGATCGCGACTTGAAGAGTGTGGTTTTCGGGCAAGACCCGGCCATCGATGCATTGGCAGCGGCCATCAAGATGGCGCGCTCGGGTCTGGGTCGGCCCGACAAACCCATCGGTTCCTTCTTGTTCAGCGGGCCCACGGGCGTGGGCAAGACCGAGGTCGCCAAACAGTTGGGTTATGTGCTGGGCATCGACCTCATCCGCTTCGACATGTCGGAGTACATGGAGCGCCATGCTGTCAGCCGACTCATCGGCGCGCCCCCGGGCTATGTCGGCTTTGACCAGGGCGGCCTGCTGACCGAGGCCGTGACCAAGAAGCCGCATGCCGTGCTTTTGCTGGACGAAATCGAGAAGGCGCATCCCGACGTCTTCAACGTGCTGCTGCAGGTGATGGACCACGGCACGCTGACCGACAACAACGGGCGCAAGGCCGACTTCCGCAACGTGATCATCATCATGACCACCAATGCGGGCGCCGAGACCATGAACAAGGCCACCATTGGCTTCACCAACAAGCGCGAGCAGGGTGACGAGATGGCCGACATCAAGCGCCTGTTCACGCCTGAGTTCCGCAACCGGCTGGACGCCATCGTCAACTTCCGTGCGCTGGACGAGGACATCATTCTGCGCGTGGTCGACAAGTTCTTGTTGCAGCTCGAAGGCCAGTTGACGGAGAAGAAGGTGGAAGTCACCTTCACCGACGCGCTGCGCAAATTCCTGGGCAAGAAGGGCTTCGACCCGCTGATGGGTGCGCGACCGATGCAGCGTCTGATTCAGGACACCATCCGCCGCGCGCTGGCCGACGAGTTGCTGTTCGGGCGCCTGGTCGATGGTGGCCGCCTCACGGTGGACATCGACGGCAAGGAGGAAGTGCAACTCGACATCCAGCCGCCGAAGAAGAGCGACAAGCCCCGGGCCGAGGCCGCCGCGGCCTGATCCGTTCACTCGCGTCGTCTGCCCGTCACGCCTTCCTCAGCCGGGTCCTGCCGGTAGAAAGCACAGAGCATCCCGTACCACGCGGGATGCTCTTTTTTCATCGCCACCGCGGTGGTGAAGAAAGCCTCGCTCGTGACGGCAAAAAACTCTTCTTCGCCCTGCGCGGCGTAGGGGTCGAGCAAGGTCTGTTCACCGCTGTCGACGAGCGCTGAAAACGCGTACAGCTCGGTCTGCAGAGCCGTCACCCAGGCATTGACAGACAGGCCCTGTGGCAGCGGAGGCACACCGTCCGCGCGGCCGTTCGCCATGTCCAGCACATGTGCAAATTCGTGGATGACGACGTTGTAGCCGTGGTTCGCGAGGCCCGCCGCACGCACGTCGGGCCACGACAGCATCACCGGACCGCCCTGCATGGCTTCACCGGCCAGCACTTCGTCGTATTCGTGCATGACGCCGTCATCGTCCTGCTGTTGTCGGCGCGCCCGGACCTGATCGGGATGCACGACGATGCCCACAAAGCCGTCATAGACGCCCACGCCCATCCGCAACACGGGCAGCGCCGCCTGAGCCGCTATGGCCACGGCCATGGCGTCGGTAAGCCGCAAGCCGCCGGCGGCAGAGAATTCCTTGCAGTCCAGCAACAGACTGGTCAGGCGCCGCAGCTCCGCTGCGTCTTCGACACTCTTGCGCTGCAGAAAGGGGTAGCGCACCAGCGTGCGTTTCCACAGATCGTCCGGGATGGCACGGCGTGAAACCGCAGCCCGCTCGCGGCGGGATTGCAGCTGCTGCAACCAGCGTTTGAGCATCGTGCCCGCGATTCTGCAAATTCAGGCCGGCGCTACCGGCAGGCGCTCGAAGCCTTGCGCGCTCAGCCGCAGCACCTCGGCACGCTGGCCGCTGTCAAGATCCCAATCAGTCAATACGTGGCGGCTGTATCCGGGCGCCATGGCGTGACTGGCGGGCTTGTGGGTGTGCCCGTGCACCATCACCGCCGCTTGGGCAGCCTGCATCCAGTGCAAGGCCTCGGCGTTGTCGATGTCGGCATGGCTGGCGCCGTCGAAGCGCTGCCGCTCGCGGCTGGCGCCGCGGATGTCGGCGGCGATCTTCAGCCGTTCTGGCAGTGGCTGGGCCAGGAAGCGACTCTGCCAGGCATCGCTGCGCACCTCGCGCCGAAACACCTGGTAAGGCTCGTCGGCCAGACACAGCGCGTCGCCGTGGCTGAGCAGCACGCGCTGGCGGAAAGCTTGCAACAAGGTGGGGTCGTGCAGCGGCGTGAGGCCGGCCTGCAGCATCAGTTGCGGGCCGGCCAGAAAGTCGCGGTTGCCGACCATGAAAGCCAGCGTCAGACGACGGCTGGCGTCGCTCATGGCAGCGATGCAGCCGGCCTCGAAGCTTTGCTGCGCCATGTCGTCACCCACCCAAAGTTCGAACAGGTCGCCGAGGATGAACACGGCATCGGCCGTCGTGCTCTGCAGGTACTGCTTGAACGCGGCCGTCGTGTGCGGCAGTGCCGCGCACAGGTGCAGGTCGGAGATGAAATCAATGGCCTGCCAGGTGGCCGGCGCGTGCAGTTCGCGTGCCGCCACAGCGCCTGACACGGCATCTTTCCTGTTGCCCTGCGGGGCCGCCGGCGCGCCAAGCGCGGTTGCCGGCGCTTCAGGCATCAGACGATCTCGCGCGCGCGCTCGATGCGCACCTCTTCCAGCGGCACGTCGTCGTGGGAGCCTTTGCGGCCGGTGCGCACCTTCTCGATCACATCCACCACTTCGGTGCCACTGGTCACGCGACCAAAAACCGCATAGCCCCAGCCCTGCGATGTTTCAGCGGTGTGGTCCAAAAAGGCGTTGTCCACTGTGCTGATGAAGAACTGCGAACTGGCGGAATGCGGGTCACTGGTGCGCGCCATGGCCAGCGTGTAGCGCAGGTTCTTCAAGCCGTTGTTGGCCTCGTTGCGGATCTGCGCATCCGTGGCCTTTTGCTTCATTGCGCTGTCGAAGCCGCCGCCTTGCAGCATGAAGCCCTTGATGACGCGGTGAAACACCGTGCCGTCGTAGTGGCCCTTGTTGACGTAGGCCAGGAAGTTGGCCGCCGACAACGGGGCCTTGTCGTCGTCCACCTCGATCGTGATCGATCCGGCGCTGGTGTCCATCTGTACGGTCTTCATGTCTTTGATCTCACTTTTCCACGGTTGCTTTGTTCAGGATGACGGGGGTTTCGGGCATGTGCTGGTGCATGCCCCGGGGTTTGACGGCGCTGGCCTTGATCTTGTCCACCACGTCCATGCCTTCGACCACCTTGCCGAAAACGGCGTAGCCATGGCCGTCACGCGACTGGGCCTGGTCAAGCATGATGTTGTCGTTGACGTTGATGAAGAACTGCGCGGTGGCCGAGTCCGGGACACCGGTGCGGGCCATCGCCAGCGTGCCACGCAGGTTGGACAGGCCGTTGCGGCTTTCCAGCACGATGGGCGGACGCGTGGGCTTCTCGCTCATGTCGGCCTTGTAGCCGCCGCCCTGGATCATGAAGCCGTCGATGACGCGGTGGAAGATGGTGCCGTTGTAGTGGCCTGCACGCACGTACTGCAGGAAGTTGTCTACCGTCTTCGGCGCCTTCTCACGCTCCAGTTCGAGCGTGATGTCGCCCAGGGTGGTCGACAGCTTGACCTTCTGGGCCCAGGCAGGGGCGGCGGCGGCCAAGGCCGCGATCAGGAGCAGGGGGAGAAATCGCTTCATCGGTATCGTTTGTTGAGGGTTGATGGTGAAGGGTGGTGGGGTAACAGCGTCGACATCGGGGCGCTTTCCAGTCAGGCAAGGCCGCTCAGAGGCTGAGAGCATCCAAGGCCCCTGTCGGCGCCCGGCGTTCGCGGAGAAAAAAGGGCGTCACGGCCAGGCCTTTGCTCCCTCTCCCTTCCAGGGAGAGGGTTGGGGTGA
>JBBQMM010000014.1:0-22858 GCA_038328935.1 Burkholderiales bacterium | reverse complement strand
GAGGGTTGGGGGCGAGGCGGGGGTTTCGAGCCGCATGCGGCGAGCCCGCTAAGCGATGCCGGCTTGCAGGCCGGCATGCGCACTGCAAGTGAGGGTGCAATGCCGGCAAATCAACGACTTGGAAGTTTTGTTTCTTGAGAGCATCCAAGGCTCCCTGTTAGCGTCCGGCTCAACAGTCATGCGGCCGATGCAGCCGACCCGGCTCATGACGGATGCGCCATTGCGTGTCGAGGCTTGCGCGCCAGGGCCCACACCACACCGGCCACCAGCAGCGCCACGCCCAGCAGCACGCTGGCCTGTGGCATCTGGGCCCGCAGCAACCACGCATAGGTCAGCGCCGACAGCGTTTCAAACACGATCAGGGGCCCGGCCAGCGCCGTGGGCAGGCGCTGGCTGGCCTCGTTCCAGCACAGCGTGCCCAGCCAGCTGGCCAGCAGCCCCATGGCCAGCATCAGCAGCAAGAAGCGCGTCGGCTCCGGGCCCAGCGGCATGCTGAAGCTGCTGCCGGTGGCTGCCGTGTAGGCCCACCAGCCGGCGTAGCCCAGCAGCGCCAGCGGCAGCGTGGCGATGCCCTGTGCCGTGGCCCAGGTGGTGGCCGAGCGGTCGCTGTGGTGGCGCAGCCAGTCGGCGTTGCGCAAGGGGTACCAGGTCCAGCAGGCGACGGCGCCGATGGCCATCACCGCACCACTGCCATACTGCCAGAGAGCGGTCTGCGCCGTGTCGGCTGATGGTGTCGACTGTGCTGCGGGGTGTGCGGTGAACTGCGCCGTGAAGTGCGCCCACTCGGCTTGATTCACGAGCCCGATGCCGGCCAGCATCAGCAGCAGGCTGGGCAGCAGCTGGCGCCAGGGCAGGCTGCCGTCGCGCACCTGGTTGCGCCGGTTGGCCATGATCGCAATCACCACCGGCAGCGTGCCGATCAGCATCGTCGGCAGGGGTGCCCCGGCGCGCTGGATGGCGCCCGACAGCAGCAGGTAATAGGCCACGTTGCCGATGGCCGCCAGCTTCAGCGCTTCCACCCAGTCGGCACGCGTCAGCTGGGCCAGCCGGGCGCGGTCCAGCCAGGCCAGCGGCAATGCAATGAGGCCGAATGCCAGGTAACGGCCAAAGGTCAACAGCGCCGGCGGGTACTGCGGCAGCAGCAAGGGGGCGACGAAGACGAGCCCCCACATCAAGCCGGCGGCGGCGGCAAACAGCGTGCCGGTGACGAGAGCGTGGCGGTGCGAGGGCATGGGCGGGGGTGCGTGGCAGGCAAGGTGTGCGCAAGGCGTGGGCCCCGTCTGCCCTTCTGTCTGTCCGTCTGCCTGTCTGTCCGTCTGCATGTCTGCTTGTCGCGCCGGTTGCCTCGGATGCACCCGTTGCGCAGGCAGGTCAGCGCAGCGCAGATGAGGGGAACACCTTGCTAGCCGGCGATCATCCCACGCCGCAGAATCAGCCTCATATGCCAGACCACCTGCTCGCCCTGGACCAGGGCACCTCCAGTTCACGCGCCATCGTCTTTCACCGCAGCGGCCGTGTGGTGGCGCTGGTGCAGCGCGAATTCACGCAACACTTCCCGCAACCGGGTTGGGTGGAGCACGACCCGCTGGAGATCTGGCGCAGCCAGCTCGAAGTGGCGCAGCAGGCGCTGGCGCAAAGCGGCGTGGCCGCCAGCAGCATCGCCGGCATCGGCATCACCAACCAGCGCGAAACCACCGTGCTGTGGAACCGGCGCACCGGCCAACCCGTGCACAACGCCATCGTCTGGCAAGACCGCCGCACCGAGCCGCTGTGCCAGGCGCTGCGTGAACGCGGCATGGCCGGCCGTGTGCGGGAGCTCACCGGCCTCGTCATCGACCCGTACTTCAGCGGCACCAAGCTGCGCTGGCTGCTCGACCATGTGCCCGGTGCGCGGGTCAGCGCCGAGGCCGGTGAACTCGCATTTGGCACCGTCGACAGATGGCTGCTGTGGCAGCTGACCGGCGGGCAGGTGCATGCCACCGATGTGAGCAACGCTTCGCGCACGATGCTGTTCGACATCCACCGCCAACGCTGGAGCGATGAACTGCTGCAGGCGCTGGGCTTGCCCGTCCATAGCAACCTGTTGCCGCAGGTGCTGCCCAGCAGCCACCACTTCGGCACCACGACCGCGTTCGGCGCGGCGCTGCCGATTGCCGGCATCGCGGGCGATCAGCAGGCGGCGTTGTTCGGCCAGGCCTGCTTCAGCCCCGGGCTGGCCAAGAACACCTACGGCACCGGCTGCTTTGCGTTGATGCACACCGGTGGCGTCTGCCACGATTCGGCCAACGGCCTGCTCAGTACCGCGGCGGCGCAGGCGGGTGTGACGCCGCAGTACGCGCTGGAGGGCAGCGTCTTCATCGGCGGCGCGGTGGTGCAGTGGCTGCGGGATGGTTTGAAAGCCATTGCCAGCAGCAGCGACGTGCAGGCGTTGTCGGAAAGCGTGCCCGACAGCGGCGGCGTGATGTTCGTGCCCGCTTTCGCCGGTCTGGGCGCGCCGTACTGGGACGCGCAGGCGCGGGGTGCCATCGTGGGCCTGACGCGGGGCAGCACGGTGGCGCATATTGCGCGGGCAGCGGTCGAGAGCATCGCTTTCCAGAGCACCGCACTGCTGCAGGCGATGGCGCGTGACGCGCAGCCGGTGGCCGAACTGCGTGTGGACGGCGGCGCCAGCGTCAACGACCTGCTGATGCAACTGCAGGCCGACCTGCTGGGCATACCCGTGGTGCGGCCACTGGTGACCGAGACCACAGCGCTGGGCGCTGCCTATCTGGCGGGCCTGTCCACCGGCGTCTATGCCGGCCAGGACGAGCTGGCCGCACAGTGGCAGCTGGAATCTCGCTTCGAGCCGCGCATGCCACGCAGCCGGGCCCAAGAACTCATGGGCGCGTGGGAACGCGCCGTGGGGCAGGCGCGCAGCCGCTAGTTGGCCGTTCCGTCAATGAGATTGCAAATGAAATTGATGCATAGGCGCGGATTTGCAACGACGCATGGCGGACGCAGGCGCAATTTCATGTCATCGGTTTGGCGGAACGGACGACCAGGCACCCCGCGCCGCTGCGCGGCGGCTACTTGACGAGAAAGTCCTGCAGGCTCTTGCCGCCGGCCAGCGCGTCGCGCAGCCACTGCGGCCGCTTGCCGATGCCGCCCCAGGTGCCGCCGCTGTCGTTGCGGAACTTCACCACCGCGGCGGCTTTGGCAGCGCTTTTCTTGTTGCCCTTGCGTTGGCTGGGTGTCGCGGCAACGGAACGGCGAGCCGAGGCGCCGCCCAGGCCCAGATCAGCGGCCGTCAAGTGGTAATGCTGGATGGCCCCGCGGATGCGTTCAATGACGCCGGCCACCTCGGTACGGCGCATCTCTTCGGCCTGTGATTGCAGTACCTCAATCTGTTTGAGGACTTGTTCGTAGGTTTTTTTCATGGTTTCTGAAGTGAGTGGTTTCATCGGATGTCGCCTCGGTTTTTCTGTTGCGTGGGTGCAGCGGATGCGATGGGTAATGCAGCAATGGTGCTGCAATGCTGGCATTGGCGAATGCAATGGCGTGGGCCGACGCATTCGAATGTGGGCGCGACCATATCACACCCCGGAGAGTTTCATTTTGAATGTTCAGGGCTGAAGATCGCTGCCGCCGACTCGACCCTAAAGTTACGCGGCTGCGCACAGCGGCGTTGCAACGCATCAAATCCTGGGTTCGCAACGCACTTCGGTCCTGACTGAATGGGCGATGTAACACGCGGCATGCGCCTCATGGTGCAGCTGCGCCAAGTCGGCAGCATGGGGCTGTTTGCTGCCGCCAAACACCACCCGCGGGCGCAGCGTAACCACCGTCATCGCCATTTGCCCTTCGGCGTTGCGCGCCATTTCGCCCACCGCTTCGTCGGCATACTCATCCACGCAATAACCGGCGGCGGCGGCAAGGCTCAGGAACCACAGCATGTGACAACTGGCCAGCGATGCGACAAACAGTTCTTCCGGGTCGACGGCACTGGCGTCAGACATCGGCAGCGGCACCACATGCGGCGACGATGACCCGGCCCACGCCGCGCCGCCGTCGAAGTTCAGCCCATGCCTGCGGCTGTAGCGGTTATCGACAAAGGCCTCCGATGGCTGGCGCTGCCAGACCACCTGGGCGCTGTATTGCGACATCTGGGCTCTCCTGCGCGTTTGAGTTTGATACCGGGCCGCGATGGTGCCATGCCATCATCGTGCCCATGATCACGCTGCACTACCACCCCGGCAACGCCAGTTTTGCGCCGCACGTCCTGCTGCACGAATTGGGTGTGCCGTTCCAGCTGCAGTGGGTCGACCGGGCGCAGGGTGAACACAAGTCCCCGGGCTATCTGAAGCTGAACCCGAACGGGCTGATACCGGTGCTGGTGGACGGCGAACTGGTGCTCTACGAAACAGCCGCCATCTGCCTGCACCTGGCCGACACGCATCCATCGGCGGCATCCATGCCGGCACCCACGCCGGCACTCGCGCCTGCACTCGGCAGCGCCGAGCGTGCGCACCTGTACAAGTGGCTGATGTGGATGACCAACACGCTGCAGGCCACGCTGATGCACTACTTCTACGGCGAACGCATGGTGGATGCCGACAACGCCGAGGGCGCGCGCCAGGTCAAGCAGCAGGCCGAGCAGCGGGTGGTGCAGTGCCTACAACAGCTGGACGCCCATCTGGCCGGCCACCGCGGGCCGTGGATGATGGGTGCTGCCTATTCGCTGCTCGACCCGTATGCGCTGATGCTGTGCCGCTGGACGCGCGGCTTTTCGGCATCGCCGGCGCGCTCGTTCCCGCACCTCGCGCCCTACTTGCAGCGCATGTTGGCGCGGCCTGCGGTGCAGCGCGCCATGGCCACCGAAAAGCTCGGGGAACCGCTGGTCTGACAGCCAGCGAAGCCGTGGTCCGTGCCGGCCAGGTTTCATGATCCGGGGCAGCACCCCGGATCAGGAACACTTCCACCTTGCTGTGAACGTGTTTCATGACACGGGGCGCTGCCCCGCACCATGAAACTTAGAGATTGCCGCTGATGCGCAACTTTTCCAGCCGCAGCGACAGCTGCTGCTGCATCTCCACCAGCTGCTGGCGCAGCGGGGCCGCACTGTCTTCGTCGGCGGCTGCCGCCACCGCTTGTCGTTGCGCCTCGATGCGTTTCATCAGCTCCACTTCGGGCGGCAGCACGCCGGCGTCTTTCAGCATCTTGTAGCCCATGCGCAGTTCGGTGGGCGTCTGCTCGTAGCCGTCGCCCAGGTCCAACGGCTTGCCCCAGCTGCGCGCAGTGCGCAGTTCGCCGCTTTGCTCGCTTTGAGTCAAGGCCCTGCCGATGTGGTCATCCAACAGCTTCAGGCGCTGCTCGCGTTTGTCTTCTGAACCGGACTGGGTGCTCATTCGGAAACCTCCTGTGAAGCATCGCTGCCGCGCACTGCGGAATTCGCCCTCGGGACGGCCCGGTGGCTCATGCTCGCTCCTGGCTGGACAGTGCCAACGCGTCGATCCAATACCGCGTCAGCGGCGTTTCCGGCTTGGCCATCAAGCGTTCGTTGAGCAGCGCGCGGCCCAGGTTGCGGTGGCTGCCCTGGGTTGCAGCGGCCAGCAAGGTCTGGTTGATGAGATCGCGCTGCGCGTGGCTACCGCCCAGCCGCGCCGCGTGGCCCAGCACCGGCGCGATCAGCTGGGTGGCGGTGTCGGCCTCACCGCGCGCCAGCGCGCACACGCCGCGCATCAGCGGCAGTCCCACTTCGCGCGCCATGGTGTGGTTGTTGCGGCTGGCGTCGCTGGGCTTTAGCGCTTGTTCAGCACATCGAGCCACCCAGGACTCGGCGCGGGCCAGGTCGCCTGCGCCCAGCAGCGCCAGCACCGCGTGCACGTCGTTGAAGGCATAGTGCCCCGGTGCGTGCGACATGCCGTTGGCAGCCGGCTCGTGCGCGTGGCCCGCGTTTGCTTCGTCCAGGCCCCAGCCGCGCACCAGCGCGCGGCACTGTGCCGACATGTCCTGCCCCAGCAGGTGCAGCCGCCACATCATCGACGCCGCGTCCACGCGCTGCAACGTGATCTGCAGCTTGTCGCCGCTGAGCTGTGCATCCACCAGCCGCAGCACGCCCTCGAAGTCCATCGCCTCCAGCCTGAACAGCGCCTTGTGCCACCACAGGTGAGCGGCAAAGCCATTGCCCTCGGCCCAGGCCGGCTGGTGCTGGCGCAGCCAGGCAGCGCCGTCTTCGTAACGGCCCTGCATCTCCATCACATGCGCCACCGCATGCACGGCCCAGGGCACCCGCGGGTTGATGGCCAGCGCGCGCCGGCCGGCCTCTTCTGCCTGCGGGTACAGGTTGCTTTCCTCCAGCCCGAAGGCCCACAGTGACAGCACATGGGCATACAGCGGGTCCTGGTGGTCCCACTCGGGCAACGCGCGCGCGGGGCGCTGTCGCAGCCCCAAGGCGTCACCGCGGTAGAAGTCCCACAGCTGGGCCCATTGCAGCGCCAGCGCATCGAGCGGGTGATCGACCAGCAGTTCGTCCCAGATGCGGCACGCGGCCTGCCAGCGGCCGTCCAGCGTGGCCTGCACGGCCTGCAGGTGCGCCTTCTCGCGCGCTGTGGCGTGCTGCGTCAGCGCGGCGGCCTGGCTGAGACTGGCCTGCGCCTCGGCCGCCAGGCCAGGCTCGGTGAGGCTGAGCAGGAAGCCGGCCCGCATGATGTGCGGCAGCGCCCAGCCGGGGTCGGCGGCGGTGGCGGCATCCAGGTCTGCCAGCGGCGTGTCGTAGAACGACATCATGCGCCACAGCGCCTGCTCGGCCGCGTCACGCGCAACGGCGTGGACGCTGCTGCAGGGGTTGCCGCGAACATCCCGATAAGACATGTACGAAATGTAGCTCGGCTGGCGCGCTGTCCCCAGATCCGGGCCGCTGGCGCAGCCTGGCCAGGATCACCGCGGAACTGTTGCCACAGGCCCGCTGGGCCGGCACCGCTTGAGTTGACGCGCTGCTGCGCCCGAACTTGTACGGCTGTCGTGTAAGGCTGTCGTGTACGGCTGTCGTGTACCGCTGTGTGGCGCTGTCCTGTGCCTATGTCAGTCCGGCAGTTCGGGCCACGCCTTGAGCGGCGAGCGCAGTTGCTCGAAGGCGCGTGCCACGCGCAGCACGCCCACGTCGTCGTGCCGTCGTCCGGCAATCTGCAGGCCGATCGGCAGCCCGCCGGCAGTGAACGAGCAGGGCACGCTGATGGCCGGTTGTTCGCTCATGTTGAACGGCAGCGTGAAGGCGATGTGCTCCATCGCCCGCAGCGGGTCGTTGGTGGGCATGGGCCACTCGGCTGGAAAGGCCGACACCGGCGCCACGGGCGAGATCACGAAGTCGTGCTGTTGGCAGGCCGCCGCGGTGGCGTCGCGCAGCGCCCCGATCTGGCTGTAGCCGTGGAAGGCCTGCGCCGCGCTGTAGCCTTCGGCCTCGGCCACCCACTGGCGGATGAAGGGCAGCACCTTTTCGCGCTGCGCAGCTGGCAGTGCCGAGATGTCCAGCCACGACCGCAGGCGCCAGAAGCGGTTGATGCCGTCGGCCATTTCGCGCGTGGCAAAGGGCGCCAGTGGCTCCACCGTGGCGCCCGCCGCTGCCAGCAGCCGGGCTGCAGCCTCCACCGCCAGCCGGATCTCGTCGTCCAGTGCCAGGCCCCAGCCTGCGTCCAGCCACAGGCCGATCTTGAGCCCGCGCAGTGTCCGCCCGGGGTCGGTGCCGCCTTCAGACCATGGCAGGGCCTGCGCCGGCAGCGACGTGCTGTCGCGTGCGTCGGGCAGGCTCAGCGTGGCCATCATCAATGCGGCATCGGTCACCGTGCGCGTCAGCGGACCGGCCACGCGGCCGATGTAGGGCGGCTTGATCGGCACGCGGCCGTTGCTGGGCTTGAAGCCCACCACGCCGCACCAGCTGGCCGGCAAGCGGATCGAGCCGCCGATGTCGGTGCCCAGGTGCAGCGGGCCATAGCCCGCAGCAGCAGCGGCAGCGGCGCCGCTGCTGCTGCCGCCCGGCGCCATGCCCAGGTGCCATGGGTTGCGCGTGATGCCGTGAAAGCTCGACACGCCAGAGGACAGCATGCCGTAGTCGGGCATCGTCGTCTTGGTCAGGAACACCGCGCCGGCTTCGCGCAGCCGGGCCGCGGGTGGTGCATCTTCGGGCAGCGGCTGCAGCAGCGTGGCGGCCGTACCGGCGGGCATCGCGTGGCCACGGGTGGCGATGTTTTCTTTCACGGTCACGGGTACGCCGTCCAGCGCGCCCAGGGCCTGGCCGCTTTGCCAGCGCGCTTCAGCGCTGCGCGCCATGGCCAGTGCAACCTCGGGCTCGAAAGCCCAGGCTGCCGCGATGTGGGGTTCCCAGCGTTGCACGTGGGCGATGAGCGACCGCGTCACCTCCACCGGCGACAGGCTGCCATCCCGGTACGCACTGTGCAGCTCAAGCGCGCTGAGTTCGTGCGCGTGCGTCATGGCGCTTCAGCCCTGGGCGCCACGAAATGCCGCAGGTTGGCGGCGGCCTGCGCACGCACCTTGGCGCGCAGCCAGGGCGTCCAGCCGAGCAACAGGCCGGTGCTGCCCAGCGCCTGGCGCGACCAGGCCCAGAAGTCGAAGCGATCACGGTGCCGGGTGATCAGGCCCTGGGGGTCGAATTCGAACGTGGCCTCGATCTTGTTGTGCACCAGCCGGCCCGTGGCGCTGAAAAGATAATGCGCCTCCCAGTGCGCCGAATCGTCGGTGATGGCGCTCACGTCCAGCCGCCAATGTGCCATGCCCTTGGCGCGCGTGGTCTGGCACAGCATGCGCCACATGCCACCGATCTGGTCTGCGCCCTGCAGTGAAAAGGCCTCGTCGTCGAACCGCGCCTGGGGTGCATAGCAGCCCTGCATGGTCTTGGCGTCGAGCTTGGCGAAGGCGGCATACAGGCGCTGGATGGTGGCCTGGCTCATGGGTGCCTTCAGACGCCGGCTGATACAGGCGCCGGCGTCCAGCTCACCGCGGCCATGTCGTTGGCAAAGATGGGCGAGCTGTTCCACAAACCGCGCAGGCCACGCTTGAAGACCGCCACCTGGGCCGGGTTCCAGATGAAGGCGTTGACCGCGTCGTCGGCAATCTGGCGCTGGATGTCACGCCAGAGGCGGCCCTTTTCGCGGGAGTCGCTGGTGGCCGCCATCGTGGCCACCAGGCCGCGAAACTTGGCGCTGTCGTAGCCGAAGTAGTAGTTGGGGTCGGCATACGCGGTGGCGTAGTCCAGCGGCTCCACGTGGTTGATGATGGTGAGGTCGAAGTTGCCCTTGAACGGCCCCGACAGCCACTGTGCCCATTCCACGTTCTCGATCTTGGCGTTGATGCCCACCTGGGCCAGCTGTGCGGCCACGATCTCGCCACCCTTGCGCGCGTACTGCGGTGGCGGCAGCGTCAGCGTCAGGTTCAGGGGCGTGGCCACGCCGGCTTCGCGCAGCAGCGCTTTGGCCTTGTCCGGGTCGTAGGCCGATTGCTTGGTCAGGTCCATGAAGCCCAGATCGGTGGGCGCGAAGTGGCTGCCGATCGGCTTGCCCAGGCCTTCCTGTGCGCCGTCGATGAAGGCCTTGCGGTCGATGGCGTGGCCGATGGCGCGGCGCACCCGCACGTCGTTCAGCGGCGCCTTGCGGTTGTTGATGGCCAGGATGCCCTTGCCCGACGTGCTGCCGCGCTCCACCGTGAAGCGCTTGTCGCCCTGAAACTGGGCCAGCGCCTGCAGCGCACCAAAGCGCGGCATGCCGTCGATGTCGCCTGCCAACAGGGCCGCCACCTGGGCCGCGGGGTCGTTGATGAAACGGAAGCTCACCTTCTTCAGCCGCACCTTGGCCGCGTCGCGGTGGCCGTCCCATTTGGCCAGCGTCACTGCCGAGCCCTTGGCCCAGTTGGCGATCTTGAACGGCCCGGTGCCGATGGGGTTGGTGGCGGCCTGGGCCACGGTATTCGGGTGCAGGATGACGGCGGAGTTTTCACCCAGCCGAAACGTCATCAGCGCATCGGCGCTGTTGAGCACCAGGATGACCGTGTGCGCGTCGGGTGTGGCCACGCTGCTGATGAGGTCGAACAAGGCCTTCTTGGCCTTGTTGGTGCTGCCCGGCGCGCGGGCGCGGTCGAAGCTGAACTTCACGGCGCTGGAGTCGAAGGGCGAGCCGTCAGAGAACTTCACCCCGCGCTTGAGCTTGAAGGTGTAGGTCTTGCCATCGGGTGTCTGGCTCCAGCTCTCGGCCAGCAGCGGCGTCACCGCGCCATCCATCGCAATCTTGGTCAGGCCTTCCAGCACGTTGTAGTGCACGATCTCGCCGATGGCGGCGGCTGACGCGGTGGTGGGGTCCAGCGTGGTGGGTTCGAGCACCATGCCCAGCACCACACTGTCCTTGCGCGCGTCCTTGCCGGTCTGTGCGTAGGACCTTGGCAGCGCGCCCAGCAAAGGCGTTGCCGCGAGCAGGGCGTTGATTGATCGTCTTGAAAGAGTCATGCCGGTTTCTCCTGGGCTGAAGGCACGCGCATTCTGCGTCAACTGTTGAGCAGCGCCCGCGGGCTGTTGGCACGTGGGTTGCGTACTCGGGGGCTTTGCTGATGTACGGTCTTGTTGATCGGTCAGGTTGATCGGTCAGGTTGATCGTTCATGTTGAGCGGACCAGCACAGCGGTCATGCTCAGTGAAAGGGCCAAGGGTTTTCCCCGCCGCCCAATCACGGGTGTTCAGGGCCCCAACCGGCCGCTGAAAGCAACGGTTGGGGTTTTGCGGCTTGTTCAACAAAGCCACATCGCACAGACTAGTTGTTCCTGTTCGTGAGCAGTTTTTCGCGGATTGCAAGATCGAATGTCCCACTCTTGAAAGGTATGTGATGAATCTCAAACATTGGCAGCAGGCGCTTTGCGCCATCAGCTTGGCCGCAGCAGCCGCAGGTGCGGCCCACGCCACCACCACCTTGACCTTCGACGGCATCGCGCCGGGCACCATCCTTTTCCCTGGCGACAGCGTCATCCAGAAGGGCTACTCGCTCACCGCCTTCGACGGTGTGGGCGTCGTCGATACCGCAGCCGCTTTCGGCCCCGGCGTCGGCCTCGACCTGGCCGGCCCGATCGGCAACCCCGGCCCGTTCTACATCGGCCTGAACGACAGCTTCGCGCAGATGCGCGCCGTCGACAACAGCACCTTCCGCATCGTCGGTCTGGACTTCGGTTTTGTCTCTGCGCTGACCAACCTGTTCAACCCGGGCGACGTGCCGGGCTTTCTGATTGCTGCGTACGAAGACGGCGATGGCAACTTCGGCGGCGAGTTCTTCTCCTTCGGCGCTGCCGATGCCAACGGTGTCTTCAGCTTCCAGTCGCTGGGTTTTGCCGGCGTCGGCACCTTGTCCAAGGCGCTGCGTTCGGTCGACTTCTACGCTTGCACCGCTGACGCCAACGGCCAGTGCGCGGCCGTGAACGCCAACTTCAGCCAGTTTGCGCTGGACAACATCCGGATCCCCGAACCCGGTTCGCTGGCCTTGGCTCTGGCAGCGCTGGCTTTGACCGCGGGCTTCAGCCGCCGCAAGGCCTGAGGGCACCCCCAAGCGGCGTTGCTGCCGCTCCCCGAGGGGGCATGTGTAAGGTACCCATTAACATTTGCTCACGAAATCCAGGTTCTCGGCCCCTCATGCGAGTCCAGGAACGAAGCCCCTTCGTTTCGAATCGTCCACCACCTACCCTGAGTCATCAGGAGGAGAGTTTTGATGAGAATTAAACAGATCGCGCTAGGCGCAGCCCTGTTGGCGACGGCATTGACCGTCGGCGCGCAGAGTGCACAGCGCAAGCCCTACATCGTGCAAATTGCCGCTGCACCTGCTGCGGCCTACGAAGGCGGTATTTCTGGCCTGACGGCTACGCGTCCAGCGGCGGGTCAACGCATCAACGTGCAGGCACCAGCGGTGCAGGCTTATCTGCGCCATGTCAGCACCAAGGTCGACAGTGTGGTGGCTGCGGTGCCTGCAGCCCGCGTGTACCACCGTTATGGCGTGGCCTTCAGCGGTTTTGCAGCGATGCTGACCCCGGCTGAACTGGACAAGCTGACCAAGACGCCGGGTGTCAGGGCCATTGAGGCCGACCAGGCGATGCCGCAAACCACCAGCTACACCACATCCAATTTTCTGGGCCTGGGTGCTGCGGGCGGCGCCTGGTCGCGAACCGATAGTGCAGGCCGCGCGGTGAAGGGCGAGGGCGTGATCATCGCCATGGTCGACGGGGGCATCTGGCCCGAAAACGTGTCGGTATCCGACAAGGTTGATGCCGATGGCAAGCCGGTGCCTTACTTCGCCGCCGGCACTGTGGTGTACGACCCATTGCCTGCCGGCCGTTACAAAGGCATCTGCCAAGCTGGCGAAGCCTTCACGGCGGCCATGTGCAACAACAAACTGGTGGGTGCGCAAAACTTCAATGCCACGATGAAGATCGTGGCTCCAGATTTGGTCAATGAATACGATTCGGTGCGTGACGCGGGCGGCCACGGCACGCACACGCTGACCACTGCTGGCGGCAACGCCAACAGTGACGTCAGCGTCGCGGGCTCGCAGTTCACACTCAGCGGGGTGGCGCCGCGTGCGCGACTGGCGGCTTACAAGGTCTGCAATCAGATACGCGCCGCTGACGGCACCGTCAACGGCAGTTGCTATTCAGGCGACTCGATGGCGGCTATCGACAAAGCCGTGGCAGACGGCGTTGACGTCATCAACTTTTCCATCGGCGGCGATGGAGTCAGCGTCAACGGTCTTGTGGCGCAAGCCATGAAGGGTGCCACAAAGGCCGGTGTGTTTGTTTCTGCCTCTGCCGGCAACAGCGGCCCGGGCAACACGGTGGCGCACGTCAGCCCCTGGGTAGCCACAGTGGGGAACTCTACGCATGACCGTTTCACCGAAGCCACCGTGACGCTGCTGGGCGCGCCTGGCAACGGTTACGCCGCGACGGGTCCTTCCTTCCAAACGTCTGGCCTGCCTGCTGCGCCCCTGATTCTTTCGACCGCTGCGGGTCGTCCGGGCGTGGACCCCAACAGCGTGCAGTTGAAGCAGTGCTTCGGGCCTGCTGATGGCGCAGCGTCGCTGCTCGATCCCGCCAAGGTCGCTGGCAAGATCTTGGTCTGCTACCGCGGAGGCAACGCTTTCGTCAACAAGGCCAGCAATGCCAAGGCGGCGGGCGCAGTGGGCTATATCGCTCAAAACGTGGCGATCGCCACACCCGCTTCGGCGACGTCGCTGTTCTTGGTCTCAGCCGTCATTCCGATGGTTCACCTGCAAACCACTCACGAAGTGCAGGTCTTTGCACACGCCGCAGCCGGGGGCATGGCCAGTTTCAGCGCTGGTGTGCAAGTGGCCGGCGTGGTGGCCCCGGTGATGGCCGGCACGTCTTCAAGGGGACCGAACCGAGGTGACTCCAACATCCTGAAGCCCGACATCACGGGCCCGGGCACCGACATCATCGCGGGCTACGTACCTGAAAACCTGACCCAGGACGAGCGCGCAGCGCTGATTGCTGGCACAGCCTTCGGTCGCCAGGGCGCCAACATGATCAGCGGCACGTCGATGTCCGCCCCGCACGTGGCTGGCGCTGCCGCGTTGCTGAAGCAACTAAACCCCACATGGTCGCCGTCGGCCATCAAATCAGCGCTGATGACCAGCGCCGCACAGTCGGTGAAACTGGCAAACGGTGCTGCTGACACCAACCGCTGGGGTTTCGGCGCAGGGCATCTGAACCCGAACTCAGCGCTGTCCACGTCGGTGATCTATGACATCACGCCGGCGCAATACGATGCCTACAACGCCGGCATCCTGCCCAGTCTGAGCCTGAACCTGGCTTCGATTACCGCAAGCAACGTGTTGGGATCGACCACGGTAACGCGGCGCATCACCAATGCCGGCGCAGCCTCGGTGACGCTGAATGCAACGGCGGCCCTGACGGGCTTCAATGTCACGGTGTCTCCGTCAACGCTGACCCTGGCAGCCGGTGCCAGTGCCAACTACTCGGTGACCATCGCCCGTACCAACGCACCGTTCAACACCTACCGCTTTGGCAATCTGACCTGGGCGGGCAGTGGCCAGACGGTGGTCAGCCCGCTGACAGCGCGCTCGACCTCGCTCGTGGCCTACACCGCCATTGACGACACGCGCTCTGCTGGCAGCCGCATCTTCACGGTGGGCACCGGCTTCACCGGGCCGATGGTGACCACGCCCACGGGCATGGTGCCGGCGACCCGCACCAACGGCAATGTGGCCGAAAACGCGGAAGTCTGCACGCCGCTGGTGGTAGCGGCGGGTGGCCTGGCGCTGCGTGCACAGTTGTTCAACAGCGAGACCCAGGAAGGTGCCGCGACGGACCTGGATCTGGACGTCTACAGCGTCGCGGGTAACGGTACCCGTACGCTGGTGGGCTCCAGCGGCAACGGCGACTCCAACGAACTGGTGTCGGTCACCAGCCCTGCTGCAGGCAACTACCAGGCTTGCGTCTTCGGCTATGGCACCGTGGGCGCCAGTGCGAACTTTGTGCTGAGCACCTGGGTCGTCGGCCCGGCTGTCGGACCGCAGACGCTGAAGGCTGCAGGCCCGTCGAATGCGACGCTGGGTGGCACGGCCAGTGTCGTGGCCGCTTGGTCGGTGGCCCCGGGTGCCCGTTACCTGGGCCGCATCGTCTACAGCCAGACGGTGGGCGGTGCAGCACTCGGTGGCACGACGCTGTTCGTGGACGCCACCAGCGGTGCTGCGGCTCAACAAGCTGCCGCGCCGGTGTTCCGCAACAAGGAAGTGCGCTGATGAATCCGCAGCGCCACCGTCTTGAAGACGAGGGCGCCGCCTGATTTCACCGTTCTGAAGAAAAGGGGCCGGTCGGGCCCCTTTTTGCGTTGCGGGCCTTGGATTGGTGGGTTGTCGGCGGCTGGTTTGCGGGGCGCAGACAGACGCCTTTCACTCGCCGTGGTGGCGGCCGCTCGACGAGCCAAGTGAGGATCCTGTCAACAAGCCTGGTGAAGAGCCTCGTGAAGAGCCCGGTGCCGAGCCTGGCGTCGAGCCCGGTGACGACCCTGGTGCCGACGGTCCCCCGGCCGCGCAGCCGATCAGCGCGCCAGCTGCCCCGGCAGGCCCCGCGGCTGCGTGCGCAGCACTTCGCACTGCCCCGCTGCCGAGCACTGCGCACCGGGGTCGGGCAGCAGCTCGCAGGTGGACATCTCGCCGCGTGCTTCCAGCTGTTTCTTGCGCAGCTTGGTGTAGTCCTGCAGCGCTTGCTGCAAAGCCATGGCGGGTGTGTCGCGCACGGCATAGGCCAGATAGCCTTCTGGGCCGCCGCACGCCCGTGCGCCCACACCCACGGTTGCGCAGTCGGCCTGTTGGCTGCAGCCCAGCGCCAGCAGCTGCGTTAGCGCCAGCCGGCTGGCCGCCACCGGGTCGTCCGGGCTGCGGGCCGCGGGGATGGCGCCGGCGGCACCGGGGTTGCCGGGGTTGCCGCTGCCAGCCGTGGTCTGCGCTGCAGGCTGCAGCGCGCAGGCGCTGGCCAGCAGTGCCAGGGCCGCCAGCATACTGGGCTTGAACATGCGTCCAGCATGCGTGCAGGGGGCCTGCGCAGCGGGGCTCAGTGGTGCTTGTGTTTTCATCGTTGCTGCTTCTCTCGAGTGGGCGGGTGGGCCGCAAAGCTAGATCTCAGGCCCTGCGGTTCTCTTGACCTCGGTGCGTACGTTCGGAGCGCTGACCCATTCAAACGCCGCGTTCAGATCCGCCACGATAGCCTCAACAACACACCGTCTTGCCGTCAGGCAACTTCACAGACTCGAGGGAGTGGGCATCGCTGACCAGTGCCTGGTTGTAGCTGCAGTCGACGGCGGCATACGCGGTTCATCGAATACACCAGTTCGTCAATGCGCCAGCCCAGAACATCACATTCGAGCTCAGTAAGCGCTCAGCGCGGACAAGAAGTCAGGTCTCAGCCGTGACGGCCCGTTCAAGGAGTTCTGCTACCCACTGGTTGAGACTCTTGCCTGAGGCCTGAGCTACAACCATGGCCCGCCCATGCACTTCTGGCGTGACCCTCAACAAGAGCTTGCCGGAGGCTGGCTTTTCGGGACTCACTCCCTTTTCTGAGCACTCCACGAGATAGTCGTCAACGGCATGCTCAAATTCCTTGCGAAGTTCTTTCACCGTCTGTCCATGGAAACTGATGATGGCTCGAATGCCGAGGATGCGGCCGACGAAGAGATTGTCCCGCTCGTCGTACTCGATCCGTGCGGTATAGCCCTGATGATTCATACTGTTCATGGACGAACTCCTACACGATCAAGCAGATCGCGCGCTTGTTCAACTTGATACCGTTTGGCTTCCTTGCCGGGGTGTGGGCGATGGCAGCGCCACTCTTCTCCCATGAGCTCCACGCTCACGCGAGAGCCCTCGCGCTCTGCAACGGTGCCGCCCAAGCCCTTGACCAGTGACTCGATGTCCGCAAAGATGATCGAGGCCAACGTCGGTTTCAAGAAAATGGCCGTCAGGACTTTGCGCTGCTTTGCATTCACGGCCACAAGATATCATATTTCGATATCAGTCTCAAGCGGCACCGCTACGGGCTGCTGCTGACACCTCACGCATGTTCAGCCTCGCAGGGCCACCGGGCACGGCTGCCAACAGCCGCCGGGTGTACGCGTGCTGGGGGTTGCTGAACAACTCGTCGGCGCTGCCGTGCTCGACGATGCGGCCCTGGTGCAGCACGATCACGTCGTCGCACACCAGGTCCACCACGGCCAGGTCGTGGCTGATGAAGAGGTAGGTGATGCCCAGCCGGTCCTGCAGGTCCTGCATCAGGTTCAGCACCTGGGCCTGCACCGACACGTCCAGTGCACTCACCGGCTCGTCGGCCACGATGAGCCGCGGCCGCGTGATCAGCGCGCGCGCAATGGCAATGCGCTGACGCTGGCCGCCTGAAAACTCGTGCGGGTACTTGGCCAGGTCGGCGCTGCCCAGCCCCACCGCGTCCAGCGCTTCACCTGCCCGCTCCAGCTGTTCGGCCTTGCCGGCGCCCAGCAGCACGGCCAGCGGCTCGGCCACCGTCTGCAGCACGGTGCGGCGCGGGTCCAGCGAGCCGTAGGGATCTTGAAACACCATCTGCAGCTGGGCGCGCGCGCGCCGCAGTTCAGCCGCAGGCAAGGCCTGAAGATGGACGCCGGACAGCAGCACCCGGCCCTGTGTCGGCGGCTCCAGCGCCATCACCAGCCGCGCCAGCGTGCTCTTGCCCGAGCCCGACTCGCCCACCACCCCGAGGCTCTTGCCGGCGCGCAGTGTGAAGCTCACGTCGTCCAGCGCCTGCACCTCGGGCGCCGCTGCCAGCAGGTGCTGGCGCGGCAGGCGGTAGCGCTTGCTCAGGTGCAGGGCTTGCAGCAGCGGTTGATCGGCGGTGGCTTCTTCAGCCATGGGGATGTATGCAGCGCACTTCGTGCCCGGCACCCAGCAGTCTGGCCGCCGGCATTTCAGCGCGACAGGCATCGGTGGCGCGGTCGCAGCGCGCCGCAAAGGCGCAGCCTGCGGGCATGCCGTGGATGTCGGGCACACGGCCCCTTATGGTGGCCAGCCGCGTGCCACGCGCCAGGCCCAGCCGCGGCCGCGCCGCGAACAGGCCCCGCGTGTAGGGATGCGCCAGGCGCTCGAAGACGGTGGACGTGGAGCCGCTCTCCACCACCCGGCCCGCATACATCACCATCAGTTGCTGCACGGTGTCGGCCATCACCCCCAGGTCGTGGCTGATCAGCAGCAGCGCCATGCCGTCCTGGCGCACCAGCTCGCTGATGAGCTGCAGCACCTCGCGCTGCAGCGTCACGTCCAGCGCCGTGGTGGGCTCGTCGGCCACCAGCAGGGCGGGGCCGCAGGCCAGCGCGATGGCAATCACCACGCGCTGGCGCTGGCCACCCGAGAGCTGGTGCGGGTAGCTGTCCAGCCGCTGCGCGGCCTGCGGCAGCTGCACCTTGTCCAGCAGGCGCAGGGCCTGGGCGCGGGCCTCGCTGCGCGAAAGGCCCAGGTGCAGCCGCAAGGGCTCGGCCACCTGGTGGCCGATGGTGTGCAGCGGGTTCAGCGCCGTCATCGGCTCTTGAAACACCATGCCGATGCGACGGCCGCGCAGCGCGCACAGCGCCGGCTCTGGCAAGCTGTGCAGTGCCAGGCCGTCGAAGCTGATGCTGCCGCCGAGCCGCGCTTGTTCGGGCAGCAGGCCCATCAGTGCCAGCGCGGTGATGCTCTTGCCGCAGCCTGACTCGCCGATCAGGCCCAGCGTCTGGCCGCGTTCGAGCGTGAACGACACACCGCGCAGCGCATCGGCAGGCCCGCGTGCGGTTTGCAGCGTGACGCGCAGATCTTCGACTTCGAGCAGCGGCATGGCGGGGTGGGCGGGGTGTGTTTGTGAGCAGGGCGCGGGAACAGGGATCGTGAGCAGGGCTGGGCTGCGGGTCTGGTTTGCAGCGGCTGGCTGCCATTTGCAGTGACGATAGCGCAGCCGATGCAGGCCAGCGCCATCGGCCTGGTAAGCGCCGCCGCTGACGTGCAGCCACTGCCGTACAGCCGCTACAGCAGCCACGACAGCAGCGCGACCGACTTGACCTGCACCCATACCGACACGCCGGGCGCCAGCTGCAGGCGCTGCACCGACTGGCGCGTCAGCCGCGCCAGCAGCGTGCTGCCGCCCACGCGCACGCTGGCCAGCGCTGATGCCGGGTGGGCGTCGGCATGCAGTTGCAGCACGCGCCCGGGCAACTGGTTGGCGATGCTGCTGCCGGCCTGTTCCTGCAGCGCCAGGCTCACGTCGCGCGCCGCCACGCGAACGCGCACCCGTTGGCCCACCACCTGCCCGCCGTCGCGGCACAGCAGCACTCCGCCGTCGAAGGCCAGTTGCAGCAGCTGCCAGGTTTCGTCGCGTTGCTGCACAGTGCAGCTCAGCACGGCGCCGGCCTCATCGTCCTGCATCAGCGCCAGCGCTGGATGACGGGCCAGCGCCAGCGCTGGATGACGGGCCGGCGCAAGCGGGGGATGACGGGCCGACGCCAGCGCTGGGGGATTGGCCAACGCAAGCGTTGGCTCGGTGGTCGTCGCTAGCGTTGGCTCCGCGGTCATCGCCGGCTCCGGTTCGGCAATCAGTGCTTGCAAGCTGCCCTGCGCCTGCACCCGTCCGTCGTGCAGCAGCACCAGATGGTCTGCCAGCCGCGCAGCTTCGGGCAGCGCATGCGTGACGTAGACGATGGGGATCGTCAGCTCTTCATGCAGCCGGTCCAGGTAGGGCAGGATGTCCTGCTTGCGACGGGCATCCAGCGCCGCCAGCGGTTCGTCCATCAGCAGCAGCTGCGGCGCGGCGGCCAGCGCGCGTGCAATGGCGACACGCTGGCGCTCGCCGCCCGACAGGTGCTCGGGCATGCGCTGCAGCAACGGCTGCAATTCCAGCAGCGCCACCACTTCGGGCAGCGCCACACCGTGGCTGCGGCCCTGTGCGGCCACCGGCGCCCGGCGGCGCGCGTAGTCCAGATTGCCTTGCACGCTCAAGTGCGGGAACAACTGCGCGTCCTGAAACACCATGCCCACCGCGCGCCGGTGTGGCGGCACGAACAGCGCGCCGTCTTGCCAGCGCTGGCCGTTCACCGTCAGCCGGCCCTGCCCGGCGCGCTGCAGGCCCGCCAGGCAGCGCAGCAGCGTGGTCTTGCCGCAACCCGAAGGGCCGAACAGCACGGTGATGCCGGTGGCTGGCAGACGCAGGTCGACATCCAGCGTGAAGCGGCCCTGCTGCAGCAGGAAGCGGGCTTCGATGCTCACGCCGGTGCCCGCGCGCGCCGGTGCGCACCATGCAACAGCACCAGGGCTGCAAACGAGACCAGCAACAGCCCGCCGGCCAGCATGTGGGCCGCAGCGTGGTTCATGGCCTCGGTGTGGTCGTAGATGGCAATGGACAACACGCGGGTGGCCCCCGGTATGTTGCCGCCCACCATCAGCACGACGCCAAACTCGCCCACCGTGTGGGCGAAAGTCAGCGTCAGGGCCGACAACAGGCCGCGCCGGGCCAGCGGCAGCACGACGCTGAAAAAGCGGTCCAGCGGGCTCGCGCGCAGGGTGGCGGCGGCGTCCAGCAGCCGCTCGGGCACGGCCGCAAAAGCATCGCGCAAAGGCTGCACCATGAAGGGCATCGAGCTGATCACCGAGGCCAGCACCAGGCCCGAAAAACTGAACACCAGCGGCGGCAGCTGCCACTGCTCCAGCACCGAGCCCACAGCGCCGTGCGGGCCCAGCAGCACCAGCAGATAAAAGCCCAGCACCGTGGGCGGCAGCACCAGCGGCAACGCCACCGCGGCGTCCACACACGACGCAGCACGGTGATGGCGTGTGCGCGCCAGCCACCACGCCAGCGGTGTGCCCAGCAACAGCAGCAGCACCGTGGTGGTGGCCGCCAGCCGCAGTGTGACGGCCAGCGCCTGCAGGTCGCCCGCGCTCATCGCGGCGCTGCCGTGGGCAGTTCGAAGCCGTGGCGCAGCATCAGCGCCTGGCCGGGCCCCGATTGCAGCAAGCTCAGCACTTGCACGGCCGCATGCTGAGCGGGCGCGCTGGCGCGTTTCATCAGCACCCAGGTCTGTTCGAGCGGCGCATGCCCGTCAACGGCGATGTCGGCCCAGGCCAGACGCCCTTGCAACGCAGGAGCCACCACGAGCGACCGCGCCACGATGCCGGCCTGTGCCGCGCCGCTGTCGATGAACTGCGCCGCCTGGGTCACGTTGTCGCCCAGCACCAGGCGGCTCGCCACGGCCTGCCACAGGCCCTGGTGTTGCAGCACCTGTTGCGCCCGTTGCCCATAGGGTGCGTGAGCGGGGTTGGCGATCGCGAAGCGTTTCAGCGCCGGATGTCTGATCAGCGGCCCCAGTGGCAGCCGCGCCAGTGCCGGGTCTCGGCTCGCCACCACCAGCCGGCCCAGCGCGTACAGCACCGGTGCCTGCGTGCTCAGGCCGGCATCGAACAGGGGCTGGGCGTAAGCGCGGTCGGCAGAAAAGAACAGGTCGAAGGGAGCGCCGTTGCGCAGCTGCGTGCTGAGCTTGCCGGACGAGCCGTAGACCACCTCGGCGCGTGCGCCCGGATGCTGGCTGCGGTGGGCCTGCAGCAATTCGTCCAGTGCATAGCGCAGGTCGCTGGCGGCGGCGATGGTCAGCGTGGCCGACGCTGGTTGTGCGCTGGCGCTTCCAGCGCCGAACAGCGCGCCGGCAGCGCACGCCACGTGGGCCAGCACGGCACGGCGCGACGGCGGGTGCGGGCCTGGGCGCGGACCAGAGCGAGGGCCTGGGTGCAGGCCAGCCCCGGCGCGCAGGTGTTCGCTGGCCTTTGCGGGCTGGCCGTACACAGGGATGATCAGGCCTCGGCCGCGATGCGCCGCAGCGCTTCTTCAAACACCTCGGGCGGTTGGCCGCCCGATATCAGGTGGCGCCGGTTGATCACCACCGCCGGCACCGACTGGATGCCGGCACGCTGCCATTCGACCTCTGCGGCGCGCACCTCGGTCGCGTAGTCGTCGCTGGCCAACACGCGGGCGGCCTCTTCAGCGTCCAGGCCTGCGGTGGCGGCCAGTTCTTTCAGCACGGCCGGGTCGCTGGGGTTGCGGCCTTCACCGTGGTAGGCCTGCAGCAGCGCGTGCTTCAGCTCACGCGCACGGCCCTGCAAGCCTGCCCAGTGCAGCAGGCGGTGGCCGTCGAAGGTGTTCCACACCCGCAGCCGGTCTCCGAACGCAAAGCCGACGGCGGCGCCGCGTTCACGGATGACGGCCCGGTTCTGGGCCAGCTGCTCGTCGCCCATGCCGTACTTGGCCTTCAGGTACTCGCCGGCATCGGCCCCCTCGGGCCCCATCGTGGGGTTCAGCTCGAAGGGCTGGAAGTGCAGCTCAACCGGGACGTCACTGCCGATGCGTGCGAGCCCCAGTTCCAGCGAATTCAGGCCCACGGCGCACCAGGGGCAGGCGATGTCGGAAACGAAGTCGATGCGCATGGAGCTGCTCCTGGGGTTCGAGGACTGGAGTGTAGGCAGCGCCGCTTGTTGCGTCACGGCGTGGGGCCACGGTGCGGCGTCACGACGACTGTCGTCACGGCGGCAGGGCCGCCTTGGCGCGCAGGAAGTCTTCCGCCCGCTGCAGCTTCACCCCCAGCAGCGCGGCATGCCCCGCGCCGGTTCTGGGCAGCGTGTGCGCCGCCACCCAGTTCAGGCCCATGATGTTGGACGCGGCCTGCGAAAACGGGCTCATCAGGAGCTGCTGCATGCGAAACACCCAACCCGGTGTGGACACCACCCGCACCGGGCGCTTCAGCACCTGGGCATAGAGGACGGCCACGTCGCTCCAGCTCAAGGCTTCAGGCCCGTTCAGGTCCAGCACCGCACGCTGCGCGGCGGGGTGGTCGATGGCGCGGATCAGTGCATGCGCCACGTCGTCGATGCAGATGAAGGCGTGCCGCGTATCGGCAGGGCCGGGCACCAGCGCCATGCCGCGCTTTTCAATCAGATCGCCGACGGCGCCGACGAAGGTTTGCAAAAAGCCCCACGGGCGGTTGATGAGCGCGGCGGGGTCGCCGCGCGCCGGCAGGCGGCTGCCGATGAGCGCGAACCAGTCGTCCATGAAGAAGTCTGAACGCAGCACCGCGTGGTCCAGGTCGCTGGCTTGCAGCCGCTGTTCCAGCAGGCGCTTGTAGCGAAACAGCGGCACCGCCTGGTCGTGGGGTGTCACGGGCACCGACACCAGCACGAAGCGGCCGCAGCCGTTGCGGCGGCAGGCGTCGAGCAGCGTGGCGTAGCCGCGGTCTTCAACCGTTGCGAAGCTGCTGCCGTGCAGCGGCGCCACCGCATTGGCAG
>JBBQMM010000013.1:0-23082 GCA_038328935.1 Burkholderiales bacterium | reverse complement strand
CCTGGTGGGCATGCAGGGCTGGTACGACAACGTCTGCCAGGTGCGGCGCGCCTGATGCGCTTTATGCGCCTGGTGCACCTGATGCACCTGAGCGCCCGGTGCCGCGCTGCTAGGCGTCGCCCGGCGTGCGCCCTGGTTGGTGCTAGTCCAGCCCCAGATGGACCCGCCGCGCCACATCGCCCCACTTGCGGCTGTCGGCTGCCAGCACAGCCGCGGCCTGCGCGGGCGTGTTGCCCACCACGGTCTGGTCACTGGCGCGCAGTTTTTCGGTCACGTCGGGTGACTTCACGGCATCGACGAAAGCCTGCCGAAAACGTTCGACGATGTCGGCCGGCGTGGTGCGTGGTGCGAACAGCGCCAGCGCAAAGTTGGCCTCATAGCCGGCCACGCCGGCTTCGGCCATGGTAGGCACGTCGGGCAACGTGGGCGAGCGTTTGCTGCCCGACACCGCCAGCGCCACCAGCTTGCCCGCACGCACGTGCGGCAGCACCGTGGGCCCGGCCAGCAGGCCGCAGGGCACCTGGTTGCCCAGCACGTCCTGCGTGGCCGGTGCGGGGCCCTTGTAGGGAATGTGCACCATCTCGAAGCCGGCCATCGATTGCAGCAGTTCCATCGAAAGATGCCCGGGCACACCGGCGCCGCCGGATGCATAGCTCAGCTTGTCGGCCTTCGCTTTGGCCACCAACTCGGCCACCGTCTTCACGCCGAGCGCGGGGTTGCACACCAGCGTCTGGCTGAACTGCGTGCCGATGGTGACCGGCACCAGGTCTTCCACCTTGAAGCCCAGCCGCTTGTAGACATGCGGGTTGACGGTGACGAGCGTGTCGGTGCCCCACAGCCACGTGTAGCCATCGGGCGCGGCGCGCGCCACTTCGGCCGCACCCAGGTTGCCGCCGGCGCCGGGCCGGTTCTCGATCACGATGGGCTGCTTCAGCGCCACCTGCATCTTCTCGGCGGCCAGCCGCATCACCATGTCGCTGGGCCCGCCGGGCGGGAACGGCAGCACCACGCGGATGGGCTTGTCGGGCCAGGAGCCCTGGGCCAGCGCCCAGGGGCTGAGCAGCAACAGGCCACCGATGGCGGCGGCGCGGCGAAGCAGGTTCATCAACGTCTCCTCTGGGTTCTATCGCCCAAGCCCGGGCTTGGTTCTAGCGCCCAAGCCTGGGCTGGCTATCGGTCATGCCGGGGATTCACACGCAAAGCGTGGCCACCGACTTGGTGTTCAGGTAGGCCTCCAGCGCCTCGGGCCCGCCTTCGCTGCCGTAGCCGGAGTCCTTCACGCCACCAAACGGCATCTCGGGCCAGGCGGCGGCAGGCTGGTTGATCCACAACATGCCGGTCTGGATGTTTTCAGTGAGTTGTTGCGCGGTGCGCAGCGAGCCGGTGAAGGCATACGCGGCCAGGCCGTAGGGCAGCCGGTTAGCTTCGGCGATGGCTTCTTCCAGCGTGTCGAAGCCGCGCACGGCGGCCATCGGGCCGAAGGGTTCTTCATTGAACACCAGGCTGTCGCCAGGCACATTGATCAGCACCGTGGGCGCAAAGAAGTTGCCCATGCTGCCGATCTGTTCGCCACCCGTGGCCACTTCAGCGCCGCGCTGCACGGCGTCGGCCGTCAGGCGCTGCATGGCGGCCAGTCGGCGCGGGTTGGCCAAGGGCCCCATCTGGATGCCGGCCTCAGAGCCGGCACCCACCTTCAGCGCCTTGGTGGCGGTCACCAGGCCGTCGATGAAAGCCTGCTTCACGCTGTTGGCCACCAGGAAGCGCGTCGGTGATATGCACACCTGGCCGGCGTTGCGGAACTTGGAGCCGGCGGCGATCTTGGCCGCGCGCGCCACGTCGCAGTCCTCGGCAATGATGACCGGTGCGTGTCCACCCAGTTCCATCGTTACGCGCTTCATGTGGGCGCCGGCCAGCGCGGCCAGCTGCTTGCCCACCGGCGTGCTGCCGGTGAAGGTGATCTTGCGGATGATGGGGTGCGGGATCAGGTATTCGCTGATCTGCGCCGGGTTGCCGTAGACCAGCCCCACCACACCGGCGGGCACTCCGGCGTCGACAAAGGCGCGCACCAGCTCGGCCGGCGAGGCGGGGGTTTCTTCAGGCGCCTTGACGATGATGGAGCAGCCGGTGGCCAGCGCCGCGCTCATCTTGCGCACCACCTGGTTGACCGGAAAGTTCCACGGCGTGAAGGCGGCCACCGGGCCCACAGGTTCCTTGAAGACCTGCTGCAGCGCACCGGCAGCACGCGGCGCCACGATGCGCCCGTAGACACGCTTGCCCTCTTCGGCAAACCATTCGATGACGTCGGCGGCAAACAGGATCTCGCCCTTGGCTTCGGCCAGCGGCTTGCCTTGCTCCATCGTCAGCAGCTGCGCGGTGGCATCGGCGCGCTCGCGGAACAAGCGCGCGGCTTCGCGCATGACGCGGGCACGTTCCACCGCCGGGGTGCGGCGCCAGGTCTCGAAGCCTTTTGCAGCGGCCGCCAGTGCGGCGTCGAGGTCGGCTTTTTGCGCCACGGCCACGCGGCCGATCTCGGCACCGGTGGCGGGGTTCAGCACGGGCAGGGTCTGTCCTTCGTGGCCGTCGCGCCAGGCGCCGTCGATGAGCAGTTGCACGCAGGGATAGCTGGGGGTGGTGGTCATGTCGACTCTCGGGTGTGGGCACGGTCACGGGCCATGCGGGCGGGGTTGCAAGGGTCTGGAAGCGCGGGCGGGCTTGGCCTGTTCGGCCAGCGTTGCGCCGCCGATTGTCGGCGAAGGACCTGCCGGCGCCTCGCGGGTCCTCACAATAGCTGTATGGGCGGCCCCGGTGCTGCCCCAGCAGGAGCGGCCTTCATGCCCCATCACGCCACACCACCCGCCGACGCCAGCTTGCTGCGCCGCCCGCGAAGTGCCGGCTGCCGGCCCTGGGCGGCGCTCGTCGCACCCCTGGTCAGCCTGCTGGCAGCCTGCGCGCCGCTGCAGCCTCCAGTCAGTGAGCAAGAGGCCTTGCAGCGATGGGGTGTGCCCAGCGCACGCTACACCTTGCCTGGCGGCGCACAGCGACTGGAGTACGCCACCGGCCCCTATGGCCGCGCCACCTGGATGCTGGACCTGGGCCCGCAGGGCCAGGTGCTGCGCGCGCGACAGGTGCTGACCGACACCGAACTGATGGCGGTGCAGGCGGCGATGCCGATGCCGGCCGACCAACTGTTGCAGACGATAGGCCGACCGGGAGAAACACGCCACGGCGGCCGCGCTGGCGGCCAGGTGTGGGGCTGGCGCTACCCGACCAACGATTGCCTGTGGTACCTGGTATCGGTGGACGATGCCGGCACCGCCCAAAGCGCCGCCTTCATGACCGACCCGCGCTGCGACACGCCCAGCGACGCGCGCAACTGAAGCGCCTGTGCGCAGCGTTCAACCAGGTTCAAGTCTGCGCACCACTTTCGAAGCAGCCCAACCACGCCCACCGTCGCCCGCCATGACCACGCCCGCCCTCACGCTGTATGGCATTCCCAACTGCGACACCGTCCAGCGCGCCCGCGCGTGGCTGGCCGAGCGGGGCCTGGCCGCACGGTTCCATGATTTCAAGAAGCAGGGCGTGCCGCCCGCGGTGCTGGACCATTGGCTGCAGGCCGCTGGCTGGCAGACGCTGATCAACCGCCAGGGCCAGACCTGGCGCAAGCTGGCGCCGGCCGATCAGGCGGCTGTGGTCGATGCAGCGTCGGCACGCGCACTGGCGCTGGTGCAGCCCAGCGTCATCAAGCGGCCGGTGGTGGATTGGCCCGGTGGCGGCGTGACGGTGGGTTTGCAGGCCCTGATCGCGCGCGCTGAAGCTGGGGGTGAAGCCGGGGGTGAAGCTGGCGAGTGAAGCCGGGGAGTGAAGAGCGCGCGCCGCGGCGGCTCGCGTGCGGGCGCGGAGGCTGAAAGTTTTTCGGGCGCGCCGGGGGTGGACTCTGAGCCTTTCAGTACAGCCGGATCGCCGTGTCGAAGTACCAGGTGCGGCGAATCTCGATGACGTCGATTTCGCGCGCCAGATTGGGCGCTAAGCGTTGATAGGGCGCCTGGCCTTGCACGATGGTGCGCACCGCGTCGTCGATGGCTGGCACGCCGCTGGTGCGCACGAAAATCACACTCTCCACCGAGCCGTCGCTTCGAATGGCCACGGTGACGACGGGGGCGGTGTGGGGCTGGCGCGTGGCTTCGCGCAGCTGCTCGATGCCCAGGTTGAGCTGGATCTTGCGGCTCCAGGCCTCGGCATACAACACCAGTTCGGTGTTGCTGTCGCTGCGGCCGAAGAGCCGGCCGCGGCGGGCCGTGCTGGCCGAAGGGCCCGACGTGGCCGCCTGTTGGCGCGCCAGGGTCGCCGCGGCTTCGCGGCGGGCGGCTTCTTCATCGAGTTGCTTGCCGATGGCTTTCAGCAAGGCCTCACGCCGGTCCGCCGCGTCTTTGATGGCCTGCAGCCGCGCCGCCTCTTGCTGCGCCGCCGCTTGCCGCGCTGCGGCTTGCTGCGCGGCTTCCTGGCGTTCCGCTTCGACGCGAGCCGTCTCGATGCGCGCCGCCTGCTGGCGCGCGGCCTCCATCCGCGCCGCCTCGGCCCGCGCCAGTTCCTGGCGCGCCGCCTCCAGTTTCGCCGCCGCTTGGCGCGCGGCTTCCTGGCGTTCCGCTTCCAGCCGTGCGGCTTCCTGTCGCGCTGCTTCAAGTCGCGCCGCTTCCTGGCGCGCTGCTTGTTGACGCGCTGCTTCTTGTCGCGCCACTTCCAGCCTGGCCGCTGCTTGACGCGCAGCGTCCTGGCGCTCGGCTTCCATGCGCGCAGCCTCCACGCGCGCTGCTTCCCGAAGGGCGGCTTGTTGGCGCGCCACCGCTTGCTGGGCCAGTTGCTGTTGGGCCGCTTGTTGAGCCGCTTGTTGGGCCGCCTGCTGCGCTGCTTGTTGCTGTGCGGCCAGTTGAGCGGCTTGTTGCGCTGCTTGTTGCGCTGCTTGTAGTGCTGCTTGTTGAGCTGCTTGTTGAGCTGCTTGTAATGCGGCTTGTAGTGCGGCTTGTAGTGCGGCTTGTTGGGCAGCTTCTTGCTGCTCTGCTGCCTGCCGCGCGGCTTGCCGGCGTTCAGCGTCCAGCGCGGCAGCCTGCACGCGCGCTGCTTCCTGGCGGGTGCTGTCTTGCTGGGCTGCCGCTCGCTGGGCAGCTGCTTGCTGGGCAGCTGCTTGCTGGACCGCTGCTTGCTGGACCGCTGCTTGCTGGACCGCTGCTTGCTGGGCAGCTGCTTGCTGGACAGCTGCTTGCTGGGCCGCTGCTTGCTGGGCTATCGCTTGCTGGGCCATCACTTGCCTCGCGACTTCCTGGCGTTCGGCCTCGATTCGGGCCACCTGCCGGAGCGCGGCCTCTTGTTGCGCAGCCTGTAGTCGCGCTGCTTCCTGGCGATGGGTCTCCTGGCGCGCCGCCTCCCGCTGCGCCGCATCCAGTTGTGCGGCCAGCCTGCGCGCCTCCTGTCTGACGCGATCAAGCCGGGCTTGTTCAGCGGCCTGCAGCCGGGCTTCTTCGTCCAAGCGCGCCTGCGCCGTATCGGCAGCGCTGCTGGCCGGCGGTGCCGTCGCCGCTTGCGGGCTCAAGGCGCTGGACGCTGCGGCCACTGCAGCCAGCGGTGCCGAAGCAGCGGCAGGCACCGTCATCGTGGCCTTGGCAAGTGGCGCCGCGGCGATAACGGCCGGCTCGGGTGTCGGGCCCGGCGGCGTGTCAGCGGCGCCGGGGACATCGGCGGGAGTGGGCCGCACATCGGCGACGGTCGTGGCGCGGGCTGCTGGGTCATTGGCCGCGGGGCTGTTGGCCAGGGGCGTGTCGGCAGACGGTGTGTTGGCAGACGGTGTGTCAGCAAACGGCGTGTCGGCAGACGGCGTGTCGGCAGAAGGAACCAGGGCAGCGGGGTTTCTCGGGGTTTCTGGCCCCGGCTGCGCCGACGCCTGCCGCGGGGCCTTTGCAGCCACGGCCACAGCGGTGGCCACAGTGGCTGCCACCGCAGCTGCTCTGGGCGCCGGCGCATCAGGCGAGGCCAGCGTGAGCGAGGGCACGCCCGCCTCTGGCTGCCCAGGCGCAGCAGGCCGCAGTGGGCTCGCAGCCAATGCCGCAGGCGGCCGGGTCGCTGCAGGCTCGGCCGCGTTGAGCACGATGCGCAACTCGGGCAGCGCACCGCGTCGGTCTTGCCAGGGCAGGTCGAAACCCGGCCAGTTCGGGCCTTCGCCACCCAGCGTCAAGCTGAGCAGCAGCGCGTGGGCCAGCAGCGAAACCGCCAAGGCCATGCCCAGCGGTCTTTGCGACCTCTGGCCGTGGTGGTCCAGCCTTTGCCCATGGCCGCCGATTCCGGGGCCATGGGCCCATCGGCGCAATCGCTGCGCAAGCAACCCGGAAGCGTTGGTGAACCGCGTCCGGCCCATGGTCTGTTTCACACCCGTCAATCAACTGGCTGCGATTCTCACGGTTCGGGGCGCAGCGGCAGCCGCGGGCGCGGGCTGTTTTCGTGCCGGGTTGCTGATGGCTGGCGACTCTGGGCTTCTCAGAGGGTGTTTACGAAATGAATGGCACGCGGGTGCCCTTCACTTCGTAAACACCCTCTCAGGCCGCATCCCGGGTTCAAACCCGCGCTCGGCCGCCACTGGGTGACGCTGCCAGCGCACGGGCGTCAGCGCTTCACTTCCAGCGCCACCGGCAGCTTGCGCAAACCCCGAAAGCGCACGCGCAGGTCGCGCTCGGGCGCGCCTGCCAACGCCAGCCCTGCAAAGCGCTGCAGCAGCGCGCCGATGGCGATGCGCGCTTCCAGCCGCGCCACGTTCATGCCCGAACAGGCGTGCGCGCCCTGGCCGAAGGCGAGGTGGTTGTTGGGCTTGCGGGCGATGTCCAGCGCGTCGGGGTCGGCAAAGACCTCGGGGTCGCGGTTGGCCGCGCCGATGCCCAGGGTCACGAAGGTGCCGGCGGGCAGTTCACCGCTGGGCAGTGGCACGGCAGCGTTCAGCCGCCGGTTGTTCAGTTGCAACGGGCTTTCGAAGCGCAGCAGCTCTTCAACAGCGCTGGCCGTCAACGCGGGCTCGCGCAGCAGTCGCTGCAGCTGGCCCGGGTGGCGCAGCAGCGCGTGCAGGCCGTTGCCAATCAGGTTGGTGGTGGTTTCGTGGCCGGCATTGAGCATGAAGATGCAGTTGTGCAGCAGCTCGGCTTCGCTGAGCTGGCCTTCGCTGTCGCCGTGCAGCAGCCGCGTCAAGACGTCGCTCTCAGGGTCGCCGGGGTGCTGGCGGCGCTGTGCCACCAGGCCTTTGAGGTAAGCGGTGAATTCGTCCACCGCGGCATTGGCGCGCGCCAGCAGTGCCGCGTCTGGTGCCGGTTCCAGCGCCGACAGGATGGCCAGCGACCACGCACGCAGGGGGTCGCGTTCGGCATGCGGCACGGCCAACAGGTTGCCGATCACTTCCACCGGGATCTGGGCGGCGTAGTCCTCGATCAGGTCGATGGCGTGGCCCTGCGCAGCGCGCTCGCCCATGCGGCGCAGCAGCCGCTGCACCAGCTGCCCCAGGCTGGCTTCGATGCGCGCCACGGCGCGCTGACTCAGGGCACCCATCAGGATGCGGCGCACGCGCGTGTGCAACGGCGGATCGCTGAACACCAGGCTGGTGGTGTGGTGCTCGAAAATCGGCGTGCCAGGGCCCAGGCGCGGCGCAAATTCCTGCCGCTTGTCTGAACTGGCGTGCGCGCTGCGGTAAACCGCCAGCACATCGGCGTGGCGGGTCAGCAGCACGCTGTTCGGCCCCAGTGCGTGCAGTGGCGCGTGCTGGCGCAGCAGGGCATAAAACGGGTAGGGGTTGTCGATGAAGCCGGGTGGCGGTGTTGCCAGCGTGAAATCTTGCAACCAGGGCGCCAGGGCCCTTGTTTTCAGGGTTGTGCCCAGGGGTGTGCTCGGGGATGCGCTCGGGGATGCGCTCGGGCTGGTGCTCGGGCTGGTGCTCGGGGATGCGCTCGGGGATGCGCTCGGGGATGTGCTCGGCGTTGTGCTCATGTGTGTGCTCACGGTGGCCACAGTCTATCCAGCCGCTGGGGCTGCACTCAGCACTGCCCCTGGCGCGGCACAATCTGGCTCATGTTTACAGGCATCGTTCAAGGCATGGCGCGCGTGCACGCGCTGGTGGACAAACCCGGCCTGCGCAGTTTTGCGTTGCGGTTTCCGCCCGGTTTTGCGCAGGGCCTGGCCATCGGCGCCAGCGTGGCGGTGGACGGCGTGTGCCTCACGGTGAGCGAACTGCAGGGCACTGACGCCGCCACCTTCGACGTCATGCAGCAAAGCCTGGCGCTGACCACGCTGGGCGGCCTGCAGGCGGGCGGCACGGTGAACGTGGAACGTGCCGCCAAAGCAGGCGCCGAGATCGGTGGCCACCCGTTGTCGGGCCATGTCGATTTGCAGGCCACAGTGGCCGAGGTGCGCACGCCGCAAAACAACCGCGTGTTGCGCATCGAGGTGCCGGCGCCATGGATGCGCTATGTGTTTGCCAAGGGTTACATCGCCGTCAACGGCGCCAGCCTGACCGTGGCCGAGGCGCAGCGCAACGCCGACGGCAGCGGCTGGTTCGAGGTCTGGTTGATCCCCGAGACCCTGCGCGCCACCACCTTTGCGCAGCAGGATGTGGGGGCACGGCTGAACATCGAGATCGAGCGTTCGACGCAGGTTTTCGTCGACACCGTGCGCGATGTGATCGACGAACGTCTGGGCGCGCTGAAGCCTGCACTCGAAGCCCTGCTGCGCCAGCAGGGTCTGAGCCTGGACGAACTGGCACGACCGGCGGCACTGCCGCTTGCACCCGGCCCGCGTTGACCGCGCTGGGGCCCGCAGGCCTGCGGGCCGCGCGGGCCGCGCGTGTTGCCCGGCTTTCGGGCCCCGCCATTCTTGAGCCGTCATTTTTGCTGTGCGTTTTTGACGCAGGACCGGCTGTCGCCTAAGCTTCACGTTATCCCACATGCGGCATGGCCCTTGATGTCCAACTCCGACTTTCCCTTGCGCCGCGAGTCAGCGACGATTGCTTTTGTCGATGTCGTCGACTCGGTGCGCCTGATAGGGCAGGCGGAAGCGCAGGCGGTGGTTCGCATCCGTGAACTCCTGGGGCACGCGGCGCGCGAGTTCGTGCCCCGCTGCGGCGGCAAGGTGGCCGAGCGGCGCGGCGATGGACTGGTGCTGAAGTTCCTGCACACGCGGGACGCCGTGCGCTGCATCACGATGATGCATCGCCATGCCGGCGACGAGCCTGCAGCGGCCGGGCAGGGCCAGGATCGTCTGCGTTTGCGCGCAGGCCTGCACAAGACAACCTTGTTGACCGACGACGAAGCCGTGTACGGCATCGGCGTGAACCTTGCCGCGCGCATCGCAGCACTGGGTCAGCCCGGCGACACGCTGATGTCGTCGGCTGCGCGCGATGAATTGATGGCGACCCTGGACGGCCAGCTTGAGGACCTGGGCCCTTGCTGGCTCAAGAACGTCGAGCAACCGGTGCGCGTGTTCCGTCACCGCGAGCAGCCTGTGCCTTTGCCCGAGGACATCAGCCTTGCCATCAGCTCGCGCATGCGGCTGCGTCCGACCATCGCCATCCTGCCGCTGGAGGGTGCTCGATCCAGCGGCGAATTTGGCAACGGTTTTGGCAACGGTTTTGGCAACGTTACTGGCAACGTCAATGGTGGCGCTTCTGGTGGCGCTTTTGGTGGCCCATCCGGCTTCGGACTGGGCGACGTCTTTGCCGACCAGTTGACCCGTACTCTGAGCCAGTCTTCGATGCTGCATGTGATCTCGGCGCTGTCGACCCGAGCCTTGCGCGGGCGCGATCTGCCGCCGCAGGCGCTGTATGCCATGCTGCGCGCCGACTTCCTGCTGCGCGGGCGCATCGAGGTCGACGCAAGCGCGAGCGAGCAGCTGCAGCGGGTGCAACTGCAGCTGGGGTTGTGGCGTCGGGGCGCTGATGAGCCGGTGTGGATGGATCATGTCAGCGCGTCAGCGCTGGACCTGCTCTCGCCGCACGGTGAAATCCTGGGCCGTGTGGCGCACGCCGTCAGCCAGCGCATCCTGGCCATCGAGCAGCGCGCGGCCCAGGCCGCCCAGGCCTTGCCCAATCTGGCCAGTCACACGCTGTACCTGAACGCGGTGGATCTGCTGCACCGATTTGCCATCGACGATTTCAACCGGGCGCGCGACCTGCTGCTGGCCTTGAGCGAACGGGCGCCGCGCCATGCCGAGCCGCTGGCCTGGCTGGCGCGATGGCACGTCTTTCGCGTCGTCCAGGGCTGGAGCGATCACCGCAAGCGCGACAGCGATCAGGCTCTGCATTACAGCGAGCGGGCCCTCGACCGCGACCCCGGTTCTTCGCTGGCGCTCACGATGGCCGGCGCGGTGCATGCCGGCGTCAACCGTGACGCCGAACTGGCGCAGAAGTTCTATGCCCAAGCCCTGCATCACAACCCGAACGACTCGTTGGCGTGGCTGATGAGCGGTGTCGCCCAGGGATTCATGAATGAACGCGAGCCCGCGCTGTCCGCCAGCGAAATGGCGCTGGGCCTGGCGCCTGTGGATCCGACCCGCCACTATTACGACGCGCTGGCGGCCACAGCGGCTCTGCGCGCAGGCGCCTACGAGCGCTGCGTGGCGCTGGCGCGCCGGTCCATCCACGCCAATGCCACACACGGCACGGCGTATCGATCAATGGCCATTGCGCTGGCCATGCTGGAACGTCCCGACGAAGCCGCCGAAGCGGTGCGCCAGCTGATGGGCGTGGAGCCGCATTTCACGGTCAGGACCTACCTGGCGCGGGTGCCCAGCCAGGACGCCAACAGGGAACACTTTGCCGAACTGCTTTCTCGTGCCGGCCTGCCGGCCGATTGACCCAAAGACACCACCCAGGAGGAACGATGATGGCCACGCTGCAAGGGGATCAAGGGGACCAGGGGGACCAAGGGGACCAGGGGGACCAGGGGGACCAGGGGGACCAGGGGGACCAGGGGGACCAGGGGGACCAGGGAGATCAAGGAGACCAGGGCGATCTGCCCTCTGGTGGCAGCGCTGCCCCTGCCGGCTCTCCAGGCGCGGCGACCTTCGGCCTGCTGGCGCCCGGTGGCAGTGGTGCCGCCGGCATCGGCTTGATTCGAAGCCGCGAAGCGCTGGTGCAGCCCTTCGATGGCGCGCCTGCACCGTGGCAATCGGGCCTGCCGTTTCGGGAAGCCCTGAAGCGCGATGGTCTGCCGGCCGTGGACGGACTGAGGCGCTTCGACAACTGCTCCGACGACATTCGTCAGATCAATCTGCTCGGTGAACTGCTGCGCAACCTGCGTCTGACGGCTGAAGCCGGCAGCGGCCGCGTCAAAGTCGATCACGTGAGCTACGGGGCTGCTGATGACCAGGGTTCGGGCACCTACACCTTGCATCCGGTGTACTCCATCACACGCCCGTGGCGCGCGGCCTTTGAAGGCACGCAATTGCGCCTGGTGCACGAATGGGCCGAGCTGCGCGGCGAGCGCCTGAACGAGATCACGACTCAACTCGGCTTGCCGTTTCGCTACTGGGCGCCGATCGTCGACCTCAACCCCACCAGCCACCCCCGCACGCTGGAACTGCTGGCCCTGGCCGTGCGGCTCGGTTACCACCTGCTGCAGCCCACCAAACACTACCTTGCATGCCCCAGGCCAGCGGCCTACTCGACGACCATTCAGCCCGTGATCCGTCCGCGCCGCTTCGATGCGTTTCCCAGTGGTCATGCGATGGAGGCGTTTGTGGTCGCCCGCTTGCTGGCAGAACTGTGCGGCGACCGAGTGGACGGGCCTGTGGACACGCCGTTGCAGCGGCTGGCCACGCGCATCGCCAACAACCGGGTGGTGGCAGGCGTGCACTTCCACATCGATTCGGTGGCCGGCCGCATGGTGGCCGAAAGCCTGGCCGAATACTTTCTGAGCTGCTGCAAAGCCGCGGGCGACCAGCCTGGCTGGGTCTATCGACAGTTCGATGGTCAAGCCTTGAGGAAAGACGACCCTGTGCTTGAGGGCGCTTTCCAGCGCAAGGAGGTCATGGACGGCGCAGGCGTTCGCGCGGCCTGCTTCCAGGCCAACGCCAAGGCCCGGCGCAGCCAGCCGAAGGGCCTGCGCTCGAGCGCCGTTGCCCGATCACGCAGCCCGGGGTTGCTGAACCGCTTGTGGCAGCAAGCGCTGGCGGAGTGGCGATGAAGTCACCGGCCGCCGACTTCGGACTGGACGCTGCGCTGGATTGGGACGCCTGGCTGAAGGACATCGCCGCGTCGCCGAACCACATCGACCCCTACACCTTGTGGTCGATACAGACCGCGTTTCGCCAGCACCTGCGTCGCGGCAGCGCCAAACTGGAAGTGATGGACTTTCTGGTTGAACTCGACCAGCCCTATGCCGACGTCGCCGGGACGTGGCCCGCGGGCCTGCAGGTACCCGAGATCTACTCCCGGCCGATGCCGGGCAGTAACCGCACGGCGCGGCACGTCACGGTACGGCTGCGGATGCCTTCATCGCTGTCGCAGCTGGCCGGCGCCATCTGGAAGCTGGTGCTGCGAAAGGAGGTGCGTCGGGCGCAGATCGGCTTCCCGCGCGCTGCGTTTGCTGGCGAGCACGCTGTGCCAGCGCTGCTGGCGGCGACCCGGCAGCACGACGAGGGCGTCCCGGCAGCGGGACCGACGCCGAAAGTGCTGCTCGGTGTGTTTGAAGACGCTTGCCCGTTTGGCCACAGCGCCCTGCGCTCGCGGTGCGAGACTTACGAGACGCGCGAGACGCGCGAGACGCACGAGACGCATGAGACGCACGAGACGCGCGAGTCGCGCGAGACGCGCGTCGTGGCGCTCTGGGATCAAAGCTTGTCCGCAGCAGGCATCGATTCACCGCCTGCCGAAATGGGTTACGGGCGCGTGCGAAACCAGGCTGAACTGCAGGCCTTGCTCGAGAAGCACAGCGATGCCCGCGGCGTCGACGAAGAGGCCTTGTACCGCGACCCCGCCGCGCTGCAGCCGCGGCTGCGCAGCCATGGCTCGCATGCCGCCGCCGTCATCGGCTTGCTCGCCGGGCGTGCCGCTGGCCTGCCGTCGCACCCCACCAGCAGCGACGATCCAGCGGACGCTGAGCATCGGCCCCACCGCCGTCAAGACGTGGCGGACGACGCAGCGGCGCAGGCTCCGCTGGCGGTGGTGCAGTTCCCGCGCGAGCAGATCGACGTCGCCGGTGCGCGCTGGATGGTCGTGCGCGCACTCGACGGCCTGCGCTTCCTGGCCCAGGCCTCGGCGCGGCTGGCGCCCAAGGACCGGGCGCCGGTGCCGCTGGTGGTCAACCTCAGCTACGGCGGGGTGGTCGGCGCTCACGATGGCACCGGGATACTCGAGACCGCGATGGCCGAACTGGCCGCAGCGCACGGGTGTCTGGCCGTGGTGCTGGCCGCGGGCAATTCACACGGCACGCAACGGGTGGGCGACGCCAGCGACGTGGGCGAACGGTGGCCCCGCGGCCGACAAGCCGAATGCGCAGACCTGCTGCGCGGCAAGAGCACGACCGACGCCAGCGACGTGGGCCAACGGTGGCCCAGCGGCCGCCACGCCGAGTGCGCAGCCCTGATGCCTGGCGAGAGCACGACGCTGGCGCTGTACGTGCCCCCCAACAAGCCCATCGAGACCTGCCTGGAGATATGGTTCGAAGGCGCGTCGCAGAACGGTGCCGGCAGCTTCCTGGACGCTGATGAGATAACGGTCGAGGTGACGTCTCCCAGCGGGCGCAGACTTTGCGTGGACCGCCTGCCCGGGGTCGACTTCGACCACCCATGGCCCCGACACACCTGCGCCGGGTTGATCGGCTTGCAACGGGTGGCCCAGAGCCACCGCAGCAGCATGGTGCTGCTGATGGTGGCAGCAACGCAGATCAGCAGCACCCGGGTCGAGGTGCCGTCGGGTGCCTGGTCGGTACGCATCCACAACCGCGGGCACAGGGCGCTGCGTGTTCAGGCCTGGGTCGAACGTGACATGCTGCCGGGCAGCGGCCGGTCGACGCAGGCGGCGCGACTGCTGGGTCGCAAGTGTGGCGACGCCCAGGGTGCCGAGCTGACGGATGCCAACACCTTCAGCAACATTGCCACCGGCGAACAGGTGTTCAGGGTGGGTGCGCTGACGTGGCTGTCGGAGACGGGCCGCCCTGCGGTCAGCCCCTACAGTTCGCAGGCGCAAAGCGGACGGCCGGGGCCCGAGTTCTCTGCCGTTGCCGACATGAGCGCGGCGCTGCCGGGTATACGCGTCAGTGGCAACACGAGCGCGTCGGTGGGCCGCATGAACGGCACCAGCGTGGCAGCGCCACAGGCCGCGCGGTGGATCGCCAACCAATTGGCCGCGGGCAGGACGCTGGCGCAAATCCGGGGTCCGGTGGAACGTGACTCGAAGGGCGATGGGCGACGAGGAAAGCGTTGCATTTGAAGCGGCCGCCGCTGGAACGCCCCTTCACTGACGCGTCGGTGCGCCGTCAGTGCCTCGACACCGCGCCGGCCCGGAAAGCTGGCCGTGTTGCCCACTTCATGCGCTGGCCAGCGGCCCCTGCGGTGCGTGCAGCTTCAGCGCGACACTGCTGATGAACTCGGCCGTCAGTGCGGGTTGCGTCACCGGCAGCATGTGCCCGCCGTCCACCAGCGTCAGCTGCGCGCCGGGCAGCGCCGTGGTCAGGCTCTGGCCCTGCGCGGCGGGGCTCAGAACGCCGTCGCTGCGGCCGTACAGCACCTGCACCGGCAGCCGCATGCTGCCGTAGCCTTTTTCCAGCTCGGGCAGATCGTGCGGCACGGCGTCCAGGTCCGTGGACGCGCCGACGAAATGGCTGGGTCGCACGCCCAGCAGCCCGCCACCGCGGGTGGTGAAGTCGCGCGGCACTGGTTCGGGGCCGAACACCAGACCCAGCACCACCTTGCGCCTGAGCAGCAAGACCGGCAGTGCCAGCGTCCAGGCCACCAGCGTGCGCACCCACGGCCTGGCGATCATCAGGCCATTGAAGGCGCTGGGAACCGATTCGGGCGCGTGGGTCAGCGGCGCCACCAGCGCCAGCCCATCTACACGCTGCGGGTGGCGCTGGGCCAGGCACAGTGCTACTGCTCCGCCCAGCGAATGCCCCACCACCAGCGGCCGCCCCAGCTGCAGCTTGTCGATCAGCGCAGCCATCGCGTCGGCCTGCGCGCTGAGCGTGGCGGCGGCACCCGGGCTGCGCACCGAGTAGCCCGAGCCCGGCCGGTCCACCGCCACCACGCGGTGCTCGCGGGCCAGGCGGTCGACGACGCCATAGGTGAAGTGGCCCAGCTGGCCAGACAGGCCGTGGATCAGCAGCACCGCGGGGCCGCGGCCCTTTTCCACGACGTGCAGCCGCGCCCCGGGCACGTCGACGAAACGGCCCTGCGGCGGCAAGGTGGCTTCCACGATCCGCGCCGCGACCCAGGTGAACAGGACCAGCAAGGCTGGGGCGGCCAGCAGCACCAGCAAGACGATGAGGACGGGGTTCATGGCTTGATCATCAGCGCAAGGGCAGGTGTGGGACCGCCAGGTCTGGCGGCGCTGGGTCGGAGGGGCTTCATGCGAACGCTTTCATGCGGGCGGCTGCTTGCGGGCGGCTGCTTGCGGGCGGCTTCATGCGGACGGCTTCATGTGGACTGCTTCATGTGGACTGCTCATGCGGCGCTCTCACAAGGACGGCTTCTGGTCGAACCGCATCACACCATCGCGGATGCGGCCATAGCGGATGGCCAGCAGGTCGGCCAGGTAGCTCTGGTGCAGGCGCCACGGGTTGCGCGTGCCCTGCTGCGGCAGCAGGCTGCTGGCGCGCTGCACGTAGCCCGAGGTAAAGCCCAGAAAGGGCAGTGCCGGCACCGCAGGGTCGCGCCGCGGCAGCGCCATGCGGTGGCCATGGCGCCGCATGTGGCGCAGCAGGCGGCAGACATAGCCCGCCGTGAGGTCGGCTTTCAGCGTCCACGACGCATTGGTGTAGCCGAAGGCCAGCGCCAGATTGGGCACCTCGCTGAGCATCATGCCCTTGTAGACCATGGCCTGGCTGGCATCGAGCGGCCGCCCGTCGATGGTCAGGCTGACGTCGTTCAGCACGTTCAGCTTCAAGCCGGTGGCCAGCACCACGATGTCGGCAGCCAGTTCCTGGCCGCTGCTCAGGCGCAGCCCGTGGGCGGTGAAGCGCTCGATGGTGTCGGTGACCACCGACGCGCGGCCGCCGCGCAGGGCCTGGAACAGATCGCCATCGGGCGCCACGCAGACGCGCTGGTCCCACGGGTTGTAGCGCGGCGTGAAGTGGCGGGCCACGTCGACCTGCGGGCCCAGTTCCTGTGCCGCCATGGCCACCAGCCGCTGCTTGACCTGCGCCGGCCTGCGCCGCGCCAGACCGAAATAGAAGCGGCCGACCAGCACGTTCTTCCAGCGCGTCAGGCCATAGGCCAGGCCACCCGGCAACCAGCGGTTCAAGCTCTGTGCGATGCGGTCTTGCGACGGCCGGTTGACGATGTAGGTGGGCGAACGCTGCAGCAGGGTCACATGGGCCGCCGTCTTGGCCATCTCGGGCACCAGCGTCACCGCGGTGGCGCCGCTGCCGACCACCACCACGCGCTGGTTGCGGTGGTCCAGGTCGGCAGGCCAGAACTGCGGGTCGAGCACGCGGCCGCGGAAATCGGCCTCGCCATCGAAGGCAGGGCGGTGGCCGCCCGCGTAGCTGTAGTAGCCGCCGCACAGGTACAGAAAGCGGGCCTGCAAGGCTTGCTGGAGGCCGGTGTTGCTGTTCTCGAGTTGCACGGTCCAGCAGGCCTGCTCGCTGCACCAGGCGGCGCTGCGCACGCGCTGCCCGAAACGGATGTGGCGGCCGATGCCGGCCTCGTCGGCGGTTTCGCGGATGTAGCGCAGGATGGCCGGGCCATCGGCAATCGCCAGTGCCTGCCGCCACGGCTTGAAGGCGTAACCCAGCGTGTACATGTCCGAATCCGAGCGGATGCCCGGGTAGCGGAAAAGATCCCAGGTGCCACCGATGGCACCGCGCGCCTCGACGATGGCGTAACGGTGCTGGGGGCAACGCCGCTGCAGGTGGTGCGCGGCGCCGATACCCGACAGGCCGGCACCCACGATCAGCACGTCCAGCACCTCCGGCACGCCGTCGGGCGCGCTGCCCGGCATGCCGTTGTGCTGCCGGTCGGCTGCTGTCTGCAGCGGTGCTGTCATGGTGCTGTCATGGTGGTGCCAAGCTCTTTCACCGTTTGGCCGGGTGTGATGCGCGGCAAGCGCCGCTGGTGTTCAAGGCTGCGCGCACAGGCAGTGCGTGGCCAGCGTGTAGGGCCTGTGCTGCGGGTTGGCCTGGGCCAGCCAGGCCAGATCCTGGGCCACAGACTGCACCACCGGCAACGGCAGCCCGGTGGCCAGCAGGCTGGCCTGCCAGAGTGTCGATGCCGGCGTGGCCGCCGTCGCTGAATCGACCTGTGCCAGGCCCATGCCCTGCAGCAGCCTGTGGAGCCTGCCTGGCGCCTGCTCCAGGTACTCGACGCGCGTGTCTTCGGGCAGCTTCGCGCGCTGGATGGCGGCGGCCACCGCATCGCGCTGGCCGCCCAGCCGGTCCACCAGACCGTGGCTGAGGGCGTCCTTGCCGCTCCACACGCGGCCCTGCGCCAGTTCGTTGATTTTTTCGGGCGTGCTCTTGCGGGCAGTGGCCACCAGCGTGGTGAAGTCGCGGTAGATGCCGTCGACCGCGCTTTGCATCAAAGCCTCGAAGCGCGGGTCGAGCGCGCGGCGCGGGTCGCGCTGGCCCGCCAGCCAGGTGGTGGTGGCGCCGCCCGTGTTGACCCCCAGCTTGTCCAGCGCGCCCTTCGCCGAGGGCAGCACGCCGACCACGCCGATGCTGCCGGTGATGCTGGCTTCGTCGGCAATCACCTCGTCGGCGGCCATGCTGATCCAGTAGCCACCACTGGCCGCCAGCCCGGCCATGCTGACCACCACCGGCTTGCCGGCCTTGCGCATCAGCTCCAGCTCGCGGCGCACGAATTCGCTGCCGATGGCGCTGCCGCCGGGCGAGTCGACGCGCAGCACCAGCGCCGCGATGTCGTCGTTGTCGCGCGCCTTGCGAATCAGCTCGGCCGTGGACAAGCCACCCACCGTGCCGGGCCCGGCACGGCCGTCGGTGATGGCGCCCTGGGCCACCACGATGCCCACGGCCTTGCCGCCCTGGCGTGGCTTGACACGCGGCAGGTACTCGGCCAGGCCGATCTGGGCAAAGCTCTTGTGGTCCTTGTCGAGGGCACCTTTGTCGACGAGGGTCTGCCGCATCTCGTCGCGCGACTTCAGTGCGTCCACCCACTTGAGCTTCAGCGCCCAGGCAGCGGCGTTGCCTTGTTCGGCCTGCAGGCTGCCGGGCAGGCTGTCGATGGCTGCCGCCACGCTGCCCGCAGGCTGCTTGCGGGCTTTTTCAACGCTGGCGGTGTAGCTGGCCCACAAGGTGTTCCACAGCGCACTTTCGGCTTCCAGCGTCTCGGGCGAAGGGGCGCTGGCGACGAAAGTTTCGGCGGCGCTTTTGTACTTGCCGGCGCGTACCACGTGGGCGCTGAGGCCCAGCTTGTCGAACAGACCCTTGTAGTAGGCACGGTAGCGGCCGTAGCCTTCGACGTAGACACTGCCCATCGGGTTGAGCCACACCTCGCTGGCGTGGGCGGCCAGGAAGTATTGGCGCTGGTCGTAGTCGGTGGCCCAGGCGTAGACCGGCTTGCCCGCGGCCTTGAAGCGTTCCAGCGCTAGCGCCACCTCGCGCAGTGCGGGCAGGCTGGCGCTGCTCAGGTTTTCGGCCATCAACACGGCGTGGCTGATGCGGCTGTCGCCGGACGCAGCGTCCAGCACCGCCAGCACATCGCGCAGTCGGGTCTGTTCGGTGTCGCCGCCCGACATGCCCAGCAGGCGTTCGCGCACATTGACGCCGCTGGCCTGTTCGACGAGTGCGCCGCGCAGGTCCAGCACGAGCGCCGTCTTGTCCTGCAGCGCCGGGTGCGCCGGCTTCAGCAGCCACCACAAGGCGGCCAGCAACAGTGCCAGCAACAACAGGTTCAGGATGCCGCGGCGGGTGGCGTCGAGCAGGCGCCAGCCTCGCCTGAGCCAGCGTACGGGTGTGGAAGCCAGGAAGGTCGACATCGGGTGCCTTTGTGTCTGTTCGGTTCTGTCGGCGTTTGCAGCGGTTTGCACCGGCGCCGAGCCCGCGAGCTTAACGATCCGGCACAACCCCAGCATCACAAGCTAACCACCCCAACCTCGCCACCACATGGCCACCCTGGCGACGACTGGCCTCGCGCCCTGCGCCGCCAGCGCAGCAGTGGCCTCTTCCTCAAAACCAGCTTGCGATACTTCAGCCCATGCAAGCCATCCTGGCCGTGACGGCCCCTTTCTTTGCTCTCGTGCTGTGCGGCTACCTGGCCGGACGGCGGCATGTGCTGCCCGAAAGCGCCATTCCGGGCCTGAACGCCTTCGTGCTGTACTTTGCGTTGCCCTGCATGCTGTTTCGCTTCGGCGCCAACACGCCGTTGCTTCAGTTGCTGAACCCGGCGGTGTTGGCGGTGTACGTATTCAGCGCCCTGCTGATGGTGTTTTTCACCGTCACGGTGTCCTTGAACAAGCGCGTCGGACTCAAGGACGCCGCCTTCGGCGCGCTGGTGGCCGCGTTTCCCAACACCGGGTTCATGGGCGTGCCGCTGCTGGTGGCCCTGATGGGCCCCTCCGCGGCCGGCCCGGTGATGAGTTCGATGCTGGCCGACCTGTTCATCACCAGCAGCCTGTGCATCGCGCTGGCGCAGGCGGCGCCGGCCAGGGACGGCAAGGCGCATGGCGCCAGCGGCGCTGGCGCGGCGGCCTGGCGCGCACTGCGCGGCGCCTTGTCCAACCCGCTGCCCTGGTCCATTGCGCTGGGTGCGCTGATGTCGGCGGTGGGCTTCGAGTTGCTGGGCCCGGTGCAGACGGTGGTCGACATGCTGGCCGCCGCCGCCACCCCGGTGGCGCTGTTCACCATCGGCGCCGTGTTGTGGCGTGCCGGGCAACACGTGGGTGGACGCACGCCGCTGCAGGACTATGTGCCGGTGGCCTTGATCAAGCTCTTCATCCACCCGCTGCTGGTGCTGCTGCTGGCGCTGGCTGCACGCCAGTTGGGGGCCGACCTGTCGCTGCAGCAGGTGACCGTGCTGACGCTGGCCGCAGCGCTGCCCAGCGCCAGCAATGTGTCGCTGCTGGCCGAACGCTACGGCGCTGACAATGGCCGCGTGGCGCGCATCATCATGACCAGCACGGTGTTGGCCTTCGTCAGCTTCACGGCGCTGGCCTGGCTGTTCGACGTGCGGCCCACTTGAGGCTCCGACCAGCGCAGGGCGCGCGCCCCTTTTCTTAACCCCGCAACCTCAAGGATCAAGCATGGGCTGGTTTTCAAAATCCGACAGCAGCTTCTTTCTCTCCACCGTCACGCCGGGTACCGGCGGCGATGGCGGCCCGCGCGTGGCGCAGTACCTGGGCATCGTCAACGGCGAAGCGGTGATCGGCGCCAACATCTTCCGCGACATGTTTGCGTCGGTGCGCGACGTGGTGGGTGGCCGCGCCGGCGGCTATGAACGCTCGCTGGCCGGCGCGCGGGACGCAGCGCTGCAGGACATGATCGACGCCGCCAAGGAAATGGGCGCCACCGGCATCATCGGCATCGACATCGACTACGCCGTGCTGGGCGAGACCAACGGCATGATGCTGGTAGCGGCCAGCGGCACGGCCGTGAAGATGGCCTGAGAGGTGGCGCCGCCGGCGCCGGAACAGAGACAGAAAGCGCCCTGAACTCGGGTGACCGCGCTCCGACCGCGCGGCCCAGACTCGACGCACCCGCATGCAGCCTGCCCTTTGCAGGCCGTGCGTGCTGCGCAGGAGTCTGCCGTTGCCTAGTCATCCCGTCAGTGGTTTGCAGCTCGCGCGCAGGAGCGCCCGCTGGGTCCGTGCATGCGCCACCCTGCTGTGCCTGGCTGCTGCCTGGGCGTGGGCCCCCATGGCGCTGGCGCAGGGCCGTTGCGTCGACGAGACCGAAGGCAACACGGCCGCCAACGGTGGCGGCGAGCGCATCGGCGCCCCTGTGCCGCATGCCGACCCGCGCGCCACGCTGCAGGCCTTGGTGCGCGAAGGCTTGACGCGCAGCCACCAGGTGGGCGCGGCTCAGCTCAACGCCGAAGCGGCGCTGGACGACATTGCCGAAGCCCGCGCCGGCAAGAGCCTGCAGGCCAGCGTGGGCGCCGGGCTCGGCCCCGGAGGCTCGCAGACGCTGGCGGGCAGCGACAACACGCCGCTGCAGTTCCGCGCCTCGGTCAACGCCGGGCAGCTGCTCTACGACGGCGGCCGTGTCGACCGCCTGACCGACTGGCGCACGCAGCTGGCTGAGTCGGCTCGCTTCGGCCATCTGAATGTCAGCGAGCAGCTGGCATTGAACACCGTGAGCCTGGCGCTGGAACGTAGCCGCTACCACCAGCATGTGCTGGTGTACGGGCAGCAGGTGCGCAAGATGGCGTGCCTGGTGCAGGCGCTCGACACCATCGTGCGCGCCGACCGCGGCCGTGCCAGCGAACTGGTGCAGGCGCGCAAGAGCCTGCAGCAGGCCGAGCTGTCGCTGACGCAGGCGTCTTCCCAGGTGCGGCAGGTCGAAGTGCGCCTGCGCCGCATCGTGGGCGACGCCTTGCCGTCGACGCACGGCCTGTCGACCGCGCTGCTGGCAGTGCCTGACCTGCTGGCGCTGCAAGACGAGGTGGAACGTAGCAGCGAAGTGGCTGCGCTGACGGCGCAGGCCAAGGCGATGGAGCGTTACATGCAGGCGCTGGCCGCCACCACCAAACCCCAGGTGAGCTGGAACTTCAGCGGCGCGCAGGCCGCTGGCGCTGGCGGCAAGGCCGGCAACACGCGCAGCAACAACTACGCGCTGGGCGTGGCGGTCAACATCCCGCTCATCACGCCCACTGCGCTGCCCGCCACCGCGGCGGCACGCAAGCGCGCCCGCGCTGCCGACCTGCAGCGAGCCGAAGCCATCGAGGCACGCCGCTTTCGCGCTGCCGAGGTGCACGAGCAGGCCGTCTCCACCTTCGACCGCGCACGCCGCGTCGGTGCCGTGCTGCGCGACAGCGAACAGGTGCGCAACTTCACGCTGCAGCAGTGGCAGCAACTGGGCAAACGCAGTCTGTTCGACGTCATGGGCGCTGAAAGCGACCACTTCAACCTGCGCATCACTTACGTCAACGCATTGCACGACGGCCAGCAACTCAACGCCAATCTGTTGAGCCTGGGCCGTGGCATCACCGAATGGCTCAAATGACCACCTCCACGACCGCCTCCACGACCGCCTCCACCAGCACTTCCACGCTCACCCCGACCAGCGCCGCGACACCCGTTGCGGCCGCCTCAGCGCCCATGAAGCAGACGCCGGCGCACGCGGTCGTCAACCACGACCTGCTGGCGATGATGCCCACCACCGCGCGGCGTGTGGTCGAAGTGGGTTGCATGCACGGCGCGCTGGCACGCGCCCATCGCGAGCGCAACCCCGGCGTGCACTACACCGGCATCGACATCGATGCCGACTATGCCCGTGTGGCGCGACAGGCCTGCGACGTGGCGCTGGACGGCGACATCGAACAGTTCACGCCCCCCGCCTTCAACGCCTTGTTTCCCAGCGACTGCTGGGTGTTCGGCGATTGCCTGGAACATTTGCGCGACCCGTGGCGGCTGCTGCGTCGCATCCGCGACGGCATCGCGGCCGATGGCTGCCTGGTCACCTGTATCCCCAATGCGCAGCACTGGAGCGTGCAGATGCGTCTGGCCACGGGTCTGTTTCGCTACGAAGACTCCGGGCTGCTCGACCGGACGCACATCCGCTGGTTCACGCGCGTGACGATGATCGAGATGTTCGCCGCCAACGGCTGGCGCATCGAAAGCGGCGTCGCGCGGCGGCTGCCGCAGCAAGCGCCGGCGGCGCTGTTGCAGGGCATCGCCGCCATCGCAAAGACCGGAGGCGCTGATGTGGCGCAGGCGGTGGAGGATGCGCAGGTGTT
>JBBQMM010000012.1:0-23538 GCA_038328935.1 Burkholderiales bacterium | reverse complement strand
TCGATGTTCGGCACGCTGCAGCGGGTGCAGGGCTTGACCAGGTGCAATTCCACCTCGCCCTCTGGCGTCTGCATGAACAGCTCCAGCGTGTGGTCTTCGTCGAAGGCGGGCAGGCCATCCAGCACCAGGTTGGGCCTGAAGCGCTGCATGTCCACTGGCGCGGCACCCGCGGCGGCCAGGCGACGGTTGAGGTCTTGCAACGACGCCGTGTTGACCACCAGCAGCGGGTAGGCGTCGGCAAACGCGGTCTGGGCTTGCAGCGCGCCCGTCCACTGCGGGTCGCACGCGCGCTGGTGTTCAGGGTCGAACCGCACCAGCCGCAGCCCGACGCCAGGGGCCCGCGCGCCTGTACCCGCAGCCGCAGCCGCACCCTCCCTCGCAGCCGACAGCAGATAGTCCGTGAACCATTGCCCAGCGAGGTCGCCCATGTCGTAGGCCTTGACGCGGTCGTTCCAGACCTGAGCGTCGGTGGCCTTTTCGACCGTGTCGAGCCGCAGGTGCAGGGCCAGCATGCCGGGCGCTCGCAGCACCAGCTCGCTGGACTTCAAGGTGCATTGCACCAGCGCCAGGCGAGGCCATTCGCGCTGGGTCAGCATGTCGCCGCGGCGGTCGACCACCATCCAGGCGCGGTCGAACTCCAGGCCGGTCTCGATCAACAAGCCTTCGCGCAGCGTCACGCCGCCACACGACTTGATGGGGTAGGCGTGTACGGACGCCAGGGTGCAGGTGAACTCGCTCACAACTTGGGGCCTGTCCTCGTGGGGTTCTCGTGGGGGTATGCCATGTCGGGCCGATTGTGCCCGCCGCAGGCACGCCGCATGCTCCCTGCTCGCCCGCTGCCCGCCCGGTGCATGCCCGAAGCCCGCTACCTACAATGGCTGCCATGCTTGAACACGACATTCTGGTACGGGGCAGCGGCGCAGTGGGGCTGGCCGCTGCGTTGGCGCTGTCGCGCCAGGGCCTGCGCGTATTGCTGCAGGGCCAGGCGGCGCCAGGCGCACCGGCAGCGCAGAGTGCCGTCGCGCCAGGTCCCGATGTGCGGGCTTACGCGCTGAACGCCGCTTCGGTGCAACTGTTGGTGGACCTCAAGGTCTGGGCTGCGTTGCCTGCAGATGCCCGCACCCCTGTGCACGAGATGCGTATCGAAGGCGATGAACGCAGCGGCGTGGCTGCGGGCACGCTGGAATTTTCTTCCTGGAGCCAGGGGGTGGCCGAGTTGGCCTGGATCGTCGACGCCGCGGCGCTGGAAGACGCGCTGCAGCGGGCGGCCGGTTTTGCGCCCCACCTCACGCAGTTGTCACACGCACAAGTGCCGCCGCCCGTTGCGCTGCAGGTGCTGGCCGAAGGCAAGGCTTCGTCGAGCCGCGAAGCCTGGGGCGTCACCTGGACCCGCCATGCCTACGGCCACCAGGGCATTGCGGCGCGGCTGGCTTGCGACCGGCCCCACAACGGCGTGGCCCGGCAATGGTTTCGCAGCCCCGATGTGCTCGCCCTGCTGCCGCTGGACCGGCCACAGGCCGGCTGCGGCTACGGTTTGGTGTGGTCGGTGCCGCAAGAGCGGGCGCAGCAGCTGATGGCGCTGGACGACGCCGGCTTTGCGGCTGCGCTCAGCGACGCCACCGGCGGCGCCGTGGGCGCGCTGTCGTTGGTCAGCGCACGCTCTCAGTGGCCGTTGGCGTTGGCGCAGGCCGATGCCGTGCACGGCGCAGGCTGGGTGCTGGTGGGCGATGCGGCGCACGTGGTGCACCCGCTGGCCGGTCAGGGCCTCAACCTGGGCCTGGCCGACGTGGCCGCGCTGGCGCAGGTGCTGGCCGAACGCGAAAGCTGGCGCGGGCTGGGCGACACCCGCCTGCTGGCGCGGTACGCCCGCATGCGCTGGGCGCCGACGCAGGCGATGGCGCGCCTGACCGATGGTTTGCTTCATCTCTTTGCGGCCACGGGTCCGGCAGCACACTTGCTGCGCAACAAGGGCCTGGGCCTGGTCGACCGCGCCGGGCCGTTGAAACGTCTGCTGGTCGGTCGCGCACTGGGTGTGTGAGGGCCGCAGCGCCCGCCACGCGATGAGCACGACCTCGTGTCCACCACCAAGCCGCCTGGCGCGCTTGCTCAACCTCGATGGGAGTTCCAGATGCGATCCACCTTTCACTTTCAGGCGTCTGTACGCGCCACGGCGCTGGCGGCGGGCCTGCTGCTGGCCTGTGCGGGCGCTGTTGCGCAAGAGGCCGCGATACGCAAGGCCATCGCCGAGCGACTGCCCCGGCTGCCCGCCATCGACGAGGTGACCCGCACGCCTGTGCCAGGCTTGTGGGAAGTGCGCTACGGCGGCACCGAAATCATGTACAGCGACGACAAGGGCGACTTCATCATTGCCAACGGCTCGATGATCGACACCAAGACCCGCGTCGACCTGACCGAGGCGCGTGTCGAGAAGCTTTTGGCCATCAGCTTCGACAAACTGCCCCTGAAAGACGCCGTGGTCATCAAGCAAGGCAACGGCAGCCGCAAGCTGGCGGTCTTTGGTGACCCCAACTGTGGCTATTGCAAACGCTTCGAGCGCGACCTGGCGAACCTCAGGGACGTCACGATCTACACCTTCCTGATCCCCATCCTGGGGCCGGACTCCATCACCAAGTCACGCGACATGTGGTGTTCCAAGGACGCCGCGAAGAGCTGGCGGGCCTGGATGATCGACGGCGACGTTCCGGCCAAGACCGCAGGCAGCTGCGACACCACGGCGATCGACCGCAACCTGGCCTTTGCGCGCGCGCACCGCATCAACGGCACGCCGGCGGTGATCTTCGAAGACGGTACGCGCAAACCCGGCGCCATTCCGCTGGCCATGGTGGAATCGTTGCTGGTGGCCGCGGCCAAGAAGTAGGCGGGCACAGGCCACCCATTGCCGGCCACCGGCAGCGTGCAGCCCGCAGGCAGGGTGGGGGCGAGGAAAGCGCCGACGTCCGGCCCCGCGACGCAGGGCCGCGACTGGCTGGTGGCGCTGGCGGTGTGCGTCACGATCTTGCACCTGTGGCTGGTCGACACCGCTGCTGCAGACCGCTTCGGGTTGGGTTCTGCGCCCGCTGCCCTGCCCGTGCGCATGCAAGTGGCCTTTGTGCGTGAACTGGCGCAGCAGAGGCCGCCGGCGGTGGCGCCTGCAGTGGTGCAAGCAGCGCCGCAGCGGCGCCCACCGATGCAGCGCAAGGCGGCGGTTCCCGGCCCGGCAGCCTCGCAGGCCACGTCATCAGACGCCGGGCCAGCGCAGGAAGTTGCGCCGGTGGTGGCAGCCGACCCACCCGCTTCGGCAGTGGTGGCAGCGGTACCCGCCTCAGCGCCACAGGCCGAGTTGATCGCCACTGCCGAATCGGGCGGCGCAGCGCCGCAGACAGGTGCTGCTGCCAGCGGCGCGCTGGCCAGCACCGCCGAGAGCTTTGCCTGGCCGCCTTCCACGCGTTTGAGCTACACCTTGACTGGCAACTACCGCGGGCCCGTGGAAGGGCAGGCGCAGGTGGAATGGCTGCTCGATGGCGCCCGCTACCAGGTGCACATGGAGCTCAGCATCGGGCCGGCCTTCGCGCCGCTGGCCAGCCGCCGCGTCAGCAGCGAAGGGCTGGTCTCGGCGCAGGGCCTGTCGCCGCGCCGTTACGACGAAGTGACGCGCGCGCTGTTCAGACAAGCGCAGTCGATAACGGTGTGGCTGGATGAAGACCGGGTGCGCTTGTCCAACGGGCGGGTGGAAGCGCGGCCTGCCGGGGTGCAGGACAGTGCCAGCCAGTTCGTGCATCTCACGTGGCTGTTCACCACCCAGCCCGCGCTGTTGCGCGCCGGGCAAAGCGTAACCCTGCCGCTGGCCTTGCCACGCAGCCTGGAGCCCTGGGTGTATGACGTGCTGGGCGCGCAGACCCTGTCGACGCCGGCTGGTGAAGTCGAGGCCTTCCACGTCAAGCCACGCCGGCCGGCGCGCGGCGGCAGTGAGCTGACGGCCGAGATCTGGGTGGCACCCACCTTGCAGTACCTGCCGGTGCGCATCGTCATCCGGCAGGACGCCGAGACTTTTCTGGACCTCTTGATCTCGCGGCTGCCGCAACAAGCCGCAGCGCGGCCGTCATCACAGCCGGCCGCCGCGGGGCCTTGATTGCGGGCCTGCAGCTGCCCGGCTCGGGCTATGGCGCGCAATCGCAACGAAGAGCGGGTATGTTTTGGAGTGACGAGCGGGCATGATCGAAAGACTCTCAGCCTCTTCAGACCTGACCCGCAAAGCGCTCGGCGTAGGCGCGCCCCGCGGCGCTGCCACGCACCGAGGCCACCAGCGCCGCCGCGCGCTCCAGCAGCGGGCGCAGTTCAGCTTCGGTGTGGCTACGTTCCATGCGGATCGCCAGCGTTTCACCGGCGGGCCCCAGTGCATCGTTCAGCGCGCGCACGGCCGCTTTGCGCAGCACGGCCAAGGCCGCAGCGTCCAACGTTGTCGGCGGCGTCGGCGTCATCAAGTGACCACCCGCCGCGGCCAGCGACGGCGGGTACTGTTCCACGGCTTCGATCAGGCCGTAGGCGAGCAGTTCCTGCAATGCCGTGGCTGGCGCATAGCCCAGCAGGCTCTGCAGCGCTTCCACGTCGCGCCGGCCGTCGATGATGATCAACAGGTTGCGCAAGCGCGGCAGCAAACGCAAGGCGCGGGTTTCGATCTCGGCCTGGCCTATGCGGGTCTTGCGAAAGAAGGTGGCCATGGAGACAGAAGATTACCGGTGCCGTCGAAGCGGCCTTGAAGCGGCCCGTGACGGTTACTCAGGACAAAAATAAAGCTTAACCGATCCCCAGGATGGAGATTGCAGGGTCGCTGCTATTCTGCTCGGGACTTGCCATAGCTTGAGCGCCTGGGTCGAGCGCCACGTTCAAGCTCCACGGCCAGGCGCCACGGCCAATCGCCACGGCCAATCTCCATGGTCAGGCGCCAGGCCCCCCGGGAGTCCGCGCCAGCGTCGGCACTTATAGTGCTGTGAAGGCCGCCGAGCCTGCCCTGCATGTTCCACCACGGAGTTGCCAGATGACGACCACCACCGATGCCCAGCCTGCGGCCAGCGAGCCGCTGGTGTTGACCGAACTGCGCGGCGACGGTGCCCGCCGCACGGCACTGATCACGCTGAACCGGCCCAAGCAGCTGAATGCGCTGAACGACGCCTTGATGGACCAGTTGGGCGCCGCGTTGCTGGCCTTCGATGCCGACGCGGCGGTGGGTTGCATCGTCATCACCGGCAGCGAAAAGGCCTTTGCGGCGGGTGCCGATATCTCGGCCATGGCCAGCAAGACCTTCATGCAGGCCTATCAGCAGCAGTTCATCACGCGCAACTGGGAAACCATCCGCCAGGTGCAAAAGCCGGTGATCGCGGCGGTGGCCGGCTTTGCGCTCGGCGGCGGCTGCGAGCTGGCGATGATGTGCGACTTCATCATCGCTGCCGACAGCGCGAAATTCGGCCAGCCCGAGATCAAGATCGGCATCATTCCCGGCGCCGGTGGCACCCAGCGCTTGCCGCGCGCGGTGGGCAAGAGCAAGGCCATGGACATGGCGCTGACGGCGCGCATGATGGACGCCACCGAAGCCGAGCGCGCCGGCCTGGTCAGCCGCGTGGTCGCTGCCGATCGTTTGCTGGCCGAAGCGCTGGAAGCCGCTGCCGCCATCTGTGCCCTCAGTGGCCCCAGCGTGGCGATGGCCAAGGCCAGCGTCAACCGGGCCTTCGAAGGCAGCCTGGCCGAGGGCCTGAGCTTCGAGCGCCACCTGTTCCATTCCCTGTTCGGCACCGCCGACCAGGTGGAGGGCATGGACGCTTTCCTGAACAAGCGCAAACCGGCCTTCAAGCAGGGTTGAAATTGTTTGCCCCGCAGGCCTGCGGGGCAGGCGCTGCATCAGGGCGCCAGCCAGCGCCCACCCTGGTCATCGAACCGGGCCCTGCGGTGGCCGTCGGCATGCAGCTCCAGCCAGTCGATGGCGCTCACCTGCGCGGTGACGACGCCAAAGTGCGCACGTGTGCCGCGTTCGGGTTCATAGCGGTCCACCGGCGTGCCGGGCGGCAGCGCGGCCAGGTAGTCCTGGGCGCTGGGGCTGAGCTTGACGCGCGCCCAGCGCGACGACACCTGCAGCCCGCTGTCGGCCACGGCCAGGCTGACTTCCAGCCGCAACTGCCAGCCCCGGGTGGCCGACCACGCCAGCAGCGTGCCCAGCGGGTGCCGTCGCAGCTGCTCCACCTTGGGCGAGCGGGTGTCGGTGTAGAACAGCAGTTGCCGGTTTTCGGGCACCACCTCGCGCAAGACCACGTTGCGCGCGGCGGCGCGGGTGCCTTCCACGGTGGCCAGGCCCAGCACGCGCCAGGGGTGGTCGCGCTCAGTGGCGGCCAGCGCCAGCTCGGCCCACAGCGTGCGCTCGATCAGGCCCAGTGAATCGATGCGGGCGTTCAGTGGCGGCATCGGCGTTGCCTTCAACCTTCGTGGCGCAGGGCCGGAAACAGGATCACGTCGCGGATGCTGGGGCTGTCGGTGATCAGCATCATCAGCCGGTCGATGCCGATGCCGCAGCCACCGGCCGGTGGCATGCCGATTTCCAGCGCGCGGATGAAATCGGCGTCGTAGTACATCGCCTCTTCGTCGCCCGCGTCCTTGTTGGCAACCTGCGACTGGAAGCGCGCCGCCTGGTCTTCGGCGTCGTTCAATTCTGAAAAGCCGTTCGCGTACTCGCGCCCGGTGATGAAGAGCTCGAAGCGTTCGGTGATGGCCGGGTTGCTGTCGGACGCGCGCGCCAAAGGGCTTACCTCGACGGGGTAGTCGACGATGAAGGTGGGCTGCCAGAGCTGGGCTTCGACCTCGGCTTCAAAAAGCCCGAACTGCAGTTGCGGCAGCACCCAGTGCGCGGGTGCTTCCTGACCGTTGCCCTTCAGGCGCAAGCGCAGGAAGGCAGCGTCGTCGGCTTGTTCGTGGCTCAGGCCCGCATGCACCACCAGCGACTCGCGCACCGACAGCCGCGTGAAGGGCTGGTCCAGGTGCACCGGCTGTCCGGCGTAGGTGATGGCGGCGGTGCCGGTGGCCGCCCGCGCGGCGTGGCGCAGCACGGCCTCGGTGAAGTCCATCAGTTCATGGTGCGTCCAGTAGGCCGCGTAGAACTCCATCATCGTGAATTCGTGGTTGTGCCGAACGCTGATGCCTTCGTTGCGAAAGTTGCGGTTGATCTCGAAGACACGCTCGAAGCCACCCACCAGCAGCCGCTTCAGGTAGAGCTCGGGCGCGATGCGCAGGAACATCTGCTGGTCCAGCGCGTTGTGGTGCGTCACGAAAGGCTTGGCGTTGGCACCACCGGGAATGGGGTGCAGCATCGGTGTTTCCACTTCCAGGAAGCTGTGCTCGACCATGAAGCTGCGGATCGACGACACCGCCTTGCTGCGCGCCACGAAACGCGTGCGCGCGGCGTCGTCGGTGATGAGGTCGACATAGCGCTGGCGGTACTTCTGTTCCTGGTCCGTCATGCCGTGGAACTTGTCGGGCAGCGGGCGCAGGCTCTTGGTCAGCAGACGCACGCGCGTGGCCTTCACCGACAGTTCACCGGTCTTGGTGCGGAACAGCGTGCCCTCGCAGCCGACGATGTCACCCAGGTCCCAGTGCTTGAAGTCGGCCAGCACCTCGGCGCCCACGGCGTCCTGCGTGATGTAGAGCTGGATGCGGCCCTGCCCTTGCCCGGCGCGTTGGCCCATCGAGCCGTCCTGCAGCGTGGCGAAGCAGGCCTTGCCCATCACGCGCTTGAGCATCATGCGGCCGGCCACGCTGACCACCAACGCCTGTGCTTCGAGTTCTTCGTTGGGCACTTCACCGTGCAGCTGGTGCAGCGTGGCGGCGTGGTGCGTGGGTTTGAAGTCGTTGGGAAAAGGGACGGTGCCGTTGCCGAGACAGGTGGCGCGCAGCGCACGCAGCTTTTCGCGTCGTTCGGTGATCAGGGCGTTGTTGTCGTCGCTCATGGCTGCTCGGGGTGCGTCGGCTATGAATGCGTCGGCTCTTGTCGGGGTCTTCGATTTTAGGCGCAGCCGTAGAATTCGCCCGCTTGCGCCGACCCCCCGACGCCACCCCTTCGATGCCACCTGCTTTCCCCATCACCGGCCGTCCCGTGCGTTTTGCGCTGGTGGGCTGCGGCCGCATCGCTGCCAGCCACATCGCAGCGCTGCAGCAGCATCGCAGCCGCGCCGAACTGGTGGCGGTGTGCGACAACCAGCCGCTGCCCCTGCGCCAGGCGGTCGAAAAGACGGATGCACAGGGCTTCGACAGCCTGGACGCCTTGCTGGCCGGCTGCGACGCCGACGTGGTGGTGCTCGCCACACCCAGTGGCCTGCACCCCCGCCAAGCCATGGCCGCCGCGCTGGCCGGCCGCCACGTGGTGACGGAAAAACCCATGGCCACCAAGTGGGACGAAGGCATGGAGATGGTGCGCGTTTGCCGCCAGGCTGCGGCCAAGCTGTTCGTGGTCAAGCAGAACCGGCTGAACGCAACGCTGCAGCGCGTCAAGCAGGCCGTGCAACAGGGCCGCTTTGGCAATATCTACCTGGTCAGCGTCAACGTGTTCTGGACGCGCCCGCAGAGTTACTACGACGAAGCGCCCTGGCGCGGCCGCTGGGACCTGGACGGCGGTGCGTTTCTGAACCAGGCCAGCCACTACGTGGACATGGTGGACTGGCTGGTGGGCCCGGTGGACAGCGTGCATGCCTACACCGCGACGCTGGCGCGCGAGATCGAAGCCGAAGACACCGGCGTCATGAGCCTGCGCCTGCGCAAGGGCGGCCTGGCGTCGATCAACGTCACCATGCTCACCTACGGCAAGAACCTGGAAGGCAGCATCACCATCCTGGGCGAGCGCGGCACCGTGCGCGTGGGCGGCGTGGCCGTCAACCGCATCGAGCATTGGGAATTCGAACAGACGCTGCCCGAAGACGCGCAGGTCTTCGACGCCAGCTACACCGCGACTTCGGTGTACGGCCTGGGCCACCCGCTGTACTACGACAACGTGATCAGCACGCTGCGTGGCGAGGTGCAGGCCGAGGTGGACGGCTACGAAGGCCTGCGCAGCCTGGAGGTGGTGATCGCGGCCTACCGCAGCGCACGCGACGGCGTGCGCGTGGGCCTGCCGCTGGTGTTCTGAGCGTGGCTGCAGCAGCTGTGCCAGCCCCGGCCCGCGTGCACGCCAGCGCCATCGTCGACGCTGGCGCGCAGCTCGGTGCAGGCACCCAGGTGTGGCACTTTGCGCATGTGTGCGCCGGCGCCCGCATCGGGCCGGATTGTTCACTGGGGCAGGGCGTTTATGTCGGCAACGACGTGCAGATCGGCGCGCGCGTGAAAATTCAGAACAACGTCTCGGTGTATGACGCGGTGACGCTGGAAGACGACGTGTTCTGCGGCCCCAGCATGGTCTTCACCAATGTGCTCAACCCGCGTGCGGCGGTGTCGCGCAAGCATGAATACCGGCGCACGCTGGTAAAGCGCGGCGCCACGCTGGGGGCCAACTGCAGCATCGTTTGCGGCACCACGGTGGGCGAATACGTCTTCGTCGGCGCGGGTGCCGTCGTCAGCCGCGACGTGCCGCCTTTTGCGCTGGTGGTGGGTGTGCCGGCGCGGCGCATCGGCTGGATGAGCCGCCACGGCGAGCGCCTGCCCTTGCCGCTGCAGGGTGAGGGCACGGCGGCCTGCCCGGTCACCGGCGAGCGTTATCGGTTGCAGGGCGAGCGGCTGCAGCTTTTGTGAAGACACCGACGATGCAGTTCATCGACCTCAAGGCCCAATACGCGGCGCTCAAGCCCGACATCGATGCCGGTATTCAGCGGGTGCTGGACCATGGCCAGTACATCATGGGCCCCGAGGTCGCCGAGCTTGAGTCGGCGCTCGCCGCGTTCACCGGCGCGCAGCACTGCATCACGGTGGCCAGCGGCACCGAGGCGCTGTTGATTGCGCTGCTGGCGCTGGACATCGCGCCCGGTGACGAAGTCATCACCTCGCCTTTCACGTTTGCGGCCACGGCCGAGATGATCGTGCTGGCCGGCGCCACGCCGGTGTTCGTGGATGTCGAGGCCGACACCTGCAACATCGACGCCGCGCTGCTGGCAGCCGCCGTGACGCCGCGCACGCGCGCCATCATGCCCGTCAGTCTGTACGGGCAGGTGCCCGACATGCAGCAGATCAACGCGCTGGCGCAGCGCCACGGCATTGCCGTCATCGAAGACGCCGCACAGAGTTTTGGTGCCGTCTATCAAGGGCGCCGCTCTTGTGCCTTGTCCACTTTCGGCGCCACCAGCTTCTTCCCCAGCAAGCCGCTGGGCTGCTATGGCGATGGCGGCGCGCTGTTCACCGACGACGGCGCGTTGGCGCGCGCGGCGCGCGAGATTCGCGTGCATGGCCAGAGCGCGCGCTACCACCACACCCGGCTGGGCGTGGGGGGGCGGCTCGACACGCTGCAGGCGGCCGTGCTGCTGGCCAAGTTGAAGCGCTTTGACTGGGAGCTGCAGCGCCGCAGCGAGCTCGGTGCCCGCTACGACACCTTGCTCGCCGGCTGGCCCGAGCTGCAGCGCGTGGCCGTGCGCCCCGACCGCAATTGCGTGTATGCCCAGTACACCGTGCGCGTGGCCCGGCGCCCCGAAGTGCAAGCCGCGCTGCAAGCCGCTGGTGTGCCCACGGCCGTGCATTACCCGCGCACGCTGCACCAGCAGCCGGCCTACGAGCGCTTTGCGCCGCGCCAGGGTTGCCCGGTTAGCGAGGCGATGGCCGCCAGCGTGATGAGCCTGCCGATGAGCGCCGACCTGACCCATGCCGACCAGGATCGGGTGGTGCAGGCCTTGGGCCGGGCTTTGGGCCGCACCTTGAACAGCGCCCTGGACAGCAGCTTGGAGAGCCCCTTGGACCGCACCTTGGACGGCACCCGCAGCAGCCCGTCTGGCCAGCTGCGTGGCGCCTGAGAAGGCGACGCGCCACGCCATGACCCCCTTTCGCCGGGTGCTGGCCAATGCAGGCTGGAACCTGCTGGCCTCGGTGCTGCCGCTGGCCGCGGCCTTGCTGGCCATGCCCTGGCTCGCGCAACGCCTGGGCACCGAACGCTTCGGGCTGCTGGCGCTGGCGTGGGTGCTGATCGGGTACTTCGGCCTGTTCGAGTTCGGCCTCGGGCGCGCGCTCACCAAGTTCGTTGCCGAACGCACCGGCCGGCCGTCGGCGGCCGATCTGCCCGTGGTGTGCTCCACCGCGCTGGGGTTGGCCGTGGCCGCTGGCCTGCTGGGGGGTCTGATGGTGGCCGCGCTGGCCGCGTGGGCCGATGGCTGGATGGCGCGCGTGCCCACCGCCCTGCAAACCGAAGTTCAACAGGGCTTGTTGATCATCGCGCTGGGCATACCGCCCACCGTGGGCACGGCGGCTTTTCGCGGCATGCTCGAAGGGCTGCAGCGCTTCAAGTTGCTGACGGCCATTCGCGTGCCTTCCGGGATTTTGCTGTTTGCGGCGCCGGCGTTGACGGCCCTGTACACGCCGCGCCTGGACTGGGCCCTGGCCAGCATCGTGCTGACGCGCTGGCTGCTGCTGCTGGCGCACGCGGCGCCCTGCTGGCGGGCACTGGGCCTGTCGATGCAGCGCTTCAGCCCCGCCTGGGTGCGGCCGTTGCTCGGCATGGGGGGCTGGCTGACGGTGAGCAGCGTCATCAGCCCGGTCATCGTCTATGCCGACCGATTCGTCATCGGTGGCTTGTTGTCGGCCACCGTGCTGGCGCACTACGCGGCGCCGTTCGAGCTGGTGGCGCGCCTGCTGGTGCTGCCGGTGGCGTTGGCCGGTGCGCTGTACCCGGCACTGGCCGCCGCGCAGTCGGCCCAGGGCGGGGCCATGTCGGCGCTGGCCGACCTGCAAGCCGCACGGCGGCTGCGCGGGCAGGCCCTGAAGTTGACGCTGGCCACCGTGCTGCCGCTGGCAGTGCTGGGCGCTGTGTGGGCGACACCGCTGCTGGGGCTGTGGATGGGCGCGGAGTTTGCCGACAACGGCAGCATGGCCACGCGCATCCTGTTGCTGGGTTTCGTCTTCAATGCCTTGGCGCACATTCCTTTTGCCGCCATGCACGGCCACGGTCTGGCGCGGCAAACGGCGCTGCTGCACCTGCTGGAGCTGCCGCTGTATCTGCTGTGCCTGGTTTACCTGGTGCTCCAGCACGGCATCGAAGGTGCGGCGGCGGCCTGGGCGCTGCGGGCAGCGTTCGACTTGGTGGCGCTGGGTTGGCTGCTGCGTCGCGCCGAACGGCGTTTGCAGCGCGCCCAAGGGCCCTTGCACTCCAAGGGAACGGCCTGAGATGAACCCGCAGGCCTACCGCGACAAGCCGGCCGTCTACTTCGAGCAGGCGCGCAGCGAGATCGAGCCGCTGCTGCCAGCGCATGCCGCGCAGGTGCTGGAGGTGGGCTGCGGCCGCGGCGCCACTTTGCACTGGTTGAAGGCCAGCGGGCGCTGCGAGCACACCGTCGGCATCGAACTCTTCGAAGGCGCCGCCGCTGCCGCGCGCGCCGTCGTGGACGAGGTGCACAGCGGCAATGCCGAAGTGCTGGTGCAGCACGCGTTGTCGCCCGCGGCCTTCGACCTCGTGCTGTGCCTGGATGTGCTGGAGCATCTGGTCGACCCCTGGGCTTTCATGGGCCAGGTGCAGCGGCTGCTGAAGCCCGGTGGTCAGGTGGTGGCGAGCATCCCCAACGTGCGCCATGCGCGCGTGGTGCTGCCGCTGCTGCTGCAGGGGCGATGGCAGTACGAAGACGCCGGGCAACTGGACCGCACGCACCTGCGCTTCTTCACCCGCGAGTCGGCGCTGCAACTGATGCAGCGGCCCAGCACCGCGGAGGCGGGTGGTTTGCAGCTGGTGCGCTGGCTGCGTCGCATGCCGCCGCGTCTGTCCAGAAGCGGCCTTACCAACCTGGCGTCGATGGGGTTGCTTCAGGACTTTCTGGCGATGAGCTACCTGATCGCGTCGCGCCGTGTCTGAGGCCCTGGTCAGCGTCATCGTGCCCAGTTTCAACCACGCGCACTACCTGCGGGAGTGCGTGGACAGTGTGCTGTCGCAAGACCATGCCGCCAAGGAATTGATCGTCGTCGACGACGGCTCCACCGACGGCTCGCTGGACCTGCTGCGCGGCTACGGCAGCCGCATCCGGCTGCTGCAGCAAAGCGGCGGCCGCCAGGCCAGGGCACGCAACGCCGGGCTGGCTGCGGCAGAAGGCGAACTGATCGCGTTTCTGGATTCGGATGACCGCTACCGGCCTGGGCGTTTGTCGGCTGCGGTGCAGGCCTTTGACGCCAACCCCGATGCCACGCTGGTGTGGAGCGACCACTGCACCATCGACGCCGACGGCGCCGTCACGGCACAGCGGCTGTGGCCGGGCGGTTCAGGGCCTTTTGTGCGCGACCTCATTGCGGGCAATCCGATCTGCAATGCCACGGTCACCGTGCGCCGCGACGCGCTGCTTTCACTGGGCGGTTTCGATGAAGCGCTGCCCCGTGCCTGCGACGGCAAGGCCTGGTACCTGCTGGCGGCGCTGGGGCACCGGTTCGTGCACCTGCCCCGCGTGCTGGTCGACTACCGCCTGCATGCCGGCAACGACAGCCGCCATTTCGTGGCCATGACGCGCGAGCGCGACCTGGCCTTGCAGGCGGCGGCCCAGGCGGGTCTTGCGCAGGGCCTGTTCGGAAGCCGGGCCGACCTGCGGTGGCTGCGCCAAGTGCTGGTACGGCAGCTGGCCTTCGGCGCTGCTGCCCAGGTTGAACAACGGTTGCGGGGCGGGGGCAGTTGGCGGGGTGCTGTCTACAGCGCGTTGGCCGGCGACCAGGGGCTGCAGTGGCTGGCGCGCCTGAAGCGCGCCAAAGACCGGGTGCTGCGTCGCTCATGAACAGCCCCGCCGCAATCACCCGCAAGGCCGCCACTGCAGGCCGCGCGGTGCTGCTGGTGGGGGCCGGCAACTCCATCCACCTTCAGCGCTGGGCGAATGCATTGGTGAAGGCCGGCCTGCGCCTGCATGTGGCGACGGTGCATGCGCCCCTGCCCACCGGCTGGCTGCCCGCGGTCACGCTCCATCTGCTGCGGCCTCACGGCGCTGCCGGTTATGTCGGCGCCGTGCCGGCGTTGCGCCGGCTCGTGCACCAGCAGCGCATCGACCTCGTTCATGCGCATTACGCCACCGGCTACGGGGTGCTCGCCACGCTGGCCGGCTGCCGGCCGCGCCTGGTGTCGGTGTGGGGCAGCGATGTCGATGATTTCCCTGGCAAGTCCCCCCTGCACGCGGCGCTGCTGCGCCGTGTCTTGCGCTCGGCCGATGCGCTGGCTGCCACCAGCCAGGCGCTGGTGGGCCGGGTGCACACGCTGCTGCCACAGCGGCCGGCGGGGCAGCAGCTGCATCTCACCCCTTTTGGCGTCGACACGGAACAGTTCCAACCCGGGGTTGCGCCGCGCCGCGACGCTGCGCAGGTGGTCATCGGTTCCAGCAAGGGGCTGGCCGCCACCTACGGCATCGACGTGCTGCTGCGCGCCTTTGCGCAGTTGCCTGCGGTGAACCGCCACGGCCAGGCCTTTCAGCTGCGCCTGTTGGCCGACGGGCCGCAGGCGTCCGAGTACCAGCAGCTGGCTGCCGCGCTGGGCCTTCAAGGCCGGGTGCAGTTCGACGGCGGGCTGCCGCACGCGCAGATGCCGCAAGCGTTGAGCGCGCTGGACGTCTTCGTGGCGCCCAGTCGCCAGGAGAGCTTCGGTGTCTCGGTGCTGGAAGCTTCGGCCTGTGCGGTGCCGGTGGTGGCCAGCGCGGTGGGTGGCTTGCCCGAGGTGGTGGAGCACGGCGTCACGGGCTTGCTGGTGCCGCCCGGCAACGTGGCGGCGCTGGCCGCAGCGCTCGCCACACTGGCCGACGACCCGGCGTTGCGGCTGGCGATGGGCCGCGCCGGGCGGCAGCTGGTGCAGGCCCGCTACGGCTGGCCTTTCTGCGTCGAGCAGATGATGGCGGCTTACGACCAGGTGCTGGCTGCGCCGGGCCGTCCATGAACATCCTGTACATCAACCACTACGCAGGCTCGCCGGCGCTGGGCATGGAGTACCGGCCCTACTACCTGGCCCGCGAGTGGGTGCGGGCCGGCCACGCGGTGAAGATACTGGCGGCGGACCAGTCCCACGTCAGGGCGCGACAGCCCGTGCCGCCGGCTTTTGGCGCAGGCGCAGGCTCAGGCGCATGGGACGAAAGCATCGACGGCATCCTCTACCGCTGGTACGCCACGCCGCGCTACCAGGGCAACGGCCTGGGCCGGGTGCGCAACATCGCTGCTTTTTTGCGCGCCGTGTGGGTCGATGCCGTGCGCCTGGTGCGGGACTTCAAGCCCGATGCGGTGATTGCATCCAGCACCTACCCGATGGACATCTGGGTCGCGCGCCGCATCGCACGCCTGGCGAAGGCCAAGCTGGTGTTCGAGGTGCACGACCTGTGGCCGCTGAGCCTGATCGAGCTGTCGGGCATGTCAGCGCTGCACCCGTTTGCATTGCTTTGCGCCTGGGCCGAGCGCAGTGCCTACCGCCACGCCGATGCGGTGGTCAGCATGCTGCCCAAGGTGCACGGGCACATGGCGGAGCGGGGCCTTGACTTGCAACGTCTGCACATCGTGCCCAACGGCATAACGCTGGACGAGTGGCAACGCGAAGCCGAGCCCCTGCGCGACGACGTGGCTCTGGCGCTGGCCAGCGCCAGGGCCCAGGGCCTGACGGTGGTCGGCTATGCCGGCAGCATGGGCTTGCCCAACGCGCTGGACGATCTGCTGGACGCCGCAGCGCTGCTGCAACGGCAAGGCGCGGCGCTGGCCTTCGTGCTGGTGGGCAGCGGGCACGAGCAAGCCCGGCTGGTGCAGCGAGTTGCAGCTGAAAGTCTGCAGCGCGTGCATTTCCTGCCGCCCATTGCGAAGGCGCAGATTCCCGGCTTTTTGCAAGGCATCGACCTGGCCTATATCGGCTGGCAGCGCGTGCCCATCTACCGCTTTGGCATCGCACCCAACAAGCTGATGGACTACATGATGGCGCGCGCCCCGGTGCTGCATGCCGTCGAGGCCGGCAACGACCCCGTGGCCGAGGCCGGTGCCGGCCTGACGGTGACGCCCGAATCTCCCAAGGCGGTGGCCGATGGGCTGCTGCGTCTGGCGGCAATGCCCGCTGCCGAACGCCGCGCGATGGGCGAACGCGGCCGCGCCTTCGTGCTGGCGCACCACACCTACCCGGTGCTGGCGCAGCGGTTCTTGCAGGCGCTCCGTTGAATTCCCCGAATACTCAGCCCCCGGAAGAGACGCAGGCCGTGGCGGACCGCTATGCGCGCCGCGCGCAGCACACGCCGCCCGGCCGCTACAGCCTGCTGCAGCCCGATGTGTGGCAAGCGCTGCAGGAGCGCCAGCGGGCGCTGCTGCGCGGGCTGCCTCAGCGCGGCCTGCACGACCTGGCAGCGCTGCGCCTGGTGGAAGTGGGCAGCGGCAGCGGCGGCAACCTGCTGGAGCTGTTGCGGCTGGGCTTTGCGCCCGAGCATCTGCACGGCCTGGAACTGCTGCCCGAACGCCATCGCCACGCGCAGCATGTGTTGCCTGCTGCCACCCTCTTGAGCCTGGGCGACGCCAGCGTGGCGCCCATAGCCGAAGGCAGCGTCGACCTGGTGCTGCAGTCCACCGTGTTCTCGTCGTTGCTGGACGATTCATTTCAGGCGCAGCTGGCACAGGCGATGTGGCGCTGGCTGAAGCCCGGTGGTGCTGTCATCTGGTACGACTTCACGGTCGACAACCCGCGCAACCCCGATGTGCGTGGCGTGCCGGTGGCGCGGCTGCGGCAGCTGTTTCCGCAAGGCCAGGTTCAGCATCAGCGCGTGACGCTGGCGCCGCCGCTGGCACGCGCGGTGTGCGCCGTGCATCCGGGCCTGTACCGGGTGTTCAACGCCTTGCCACTGCTGCGCACGCATGTGCTGGCCTGGGTGGGCAAGCCTGGCGCGGCGGCCCCTGCTGCTGCAGGCCCGAGCCCGGGGCACGGCCGATAATCGGCCATGGCCGCTGATCCCGATTCGACCCGTCTGCCCTTTCTTCCCTTTGCCCTGCCCGAGATAGGCGAGGACGAGATTGCCGAAGTGGTCGACACCTTGCGCAGCGGCTGGGTCACCACCGGCCCCAAGGCCAGACGCTTCGAGCAGGACTTTGCGTCCTGGTTGGGCGATCCCGCTGGGCTGTATTGCGTCGCCGTCAACTCCGCCACCGCCGGCCTGCACCTCGCGCTGGAAGCGCTGGGCATCGGCCCGGGCGACGAGGTCATCACCACCACCCACACCTTCACCGCCACCGCCGAGGTGGTGCGCTACCTGGGCGCCGATGTGCGGCTGGTGGACATCGACCCCGCCACGCTGAACATCGACCCGGCGCTCATCGAGGCCGCCATCACGCCGCGCACCAAGGCCATCATGCCGGTGCACTACGCGGGCCTGGCTGCCGACATGCCAGCCATCCTGGACATCGCCACGCGCCATGGCTTGAAGGTGGTGGAAGACGCGGCGCACGCGCTGCCCACCACCAGCGAAGGGCGCCTGGTGGGCACGCTGGACAGCGACGCCACGGTGTTCAGCTTCTACGCCAACAAGACCATCACCACGGGCGAGGGTGGCATGCTGGTGACGCGCAACGAAGCGCTGGCCCGCCGGGCCCGCCTGATGCGCCTGCACGGCATGAACCGTGACGCCTTCGACCGCTACACATCGAAGGTGCCCAGCTGGTACTACGAAGTGGTAGCACCAGGCTTCAAGTACAACCTGACCGACATTGCTGCGGCGCTGGGCATCCAGCAACTGAAGCGAGCGCAGGCCTTCTACGCACAGCGCTGCCGGTTGGCCGCTGTTTACGACAAGGCCCTGGCCGGCCTGCCCGTGGTGTTGCCGCCCAAGGCCGCAGCAGGTTCCCTGCATGCATGGCACCTGTATGTGCTGCGCCTGGCAGACGGCGCCGGCATCGAACGCGACCGCTTCATCGAGCGCCTGTTCAACGCCGGTATCGGCTGCAGCGTGCACTACATCCCGCTGCACCTGCATCCCTATTGGCGTGAACGCTATGCGCTGCGGCCAGAGCAGTTTCCGCACAGCCAGCGCGCCTATGAACGCATGGTCAGCCTGCCGCTGTATACGCGCATGGGCCTCGAAGACGTGCAGCGCGTGGTCGCTGCAGTGCGCGTGGCGCTGGGCTGCGCTGGTTGACCGGAGGTTCGCTATGAACGACCACCGCCGACCTGCTGAGATTGAATTTTGAACGCCGCTTGATCAATATGCAGGGCTTGGCCCCATGTTGAAGCGCGCTTTCGACGTCCTGGGTGCCGCGGTCGGGCTCGTCGCGTTGGCCCCGCTGCTGCTGCTGCTGGCGTTGTGCGTCAAGTTGGACACCCCGGGGCCGGTGTTCTTCCGCCAGACGCGCGTGGGTCGGCATGGACAGCCGTTTCGCATTTTCAAGTTCCGCACCATGAGCGTGGTGCAGTCGCGCGACGCAGCGCAGATCACAGTGGCTGGCGACATCCGCATCACGCGCACGGGGGTCTGGCTGCGGCGTTGGAAGCTCGACGAACTGCCGCAGTTCATCGACGTGCTGCGCGGCACCATGAGCCTGGTGGGCCCGCGCCCCGAGGTGCCGCGCTATGTGGAGCACTACCCGCCCGAGTGGCGCGGGCGGCTCTTGAGCGTGCGCCCGGGCATCACCGACTTCGCCTCGGTGCGCTACCGCAACGAGAACGAGCTGCTCGCGCAGGCCAGCAACCCCGAGCGCGAGTACATCGACGTCGTGCTGCCCACCAAGCTGCGCTATGCGCTGCATTACGTCGACAACCCCTCTCTGGTCAGCGACCTGCGCGTGCTGGGCCTGACACTGCGCACGGTGTTCGTGCCGACCCTGTCCTCACCCTGGAGCTCGATGCCCATGAACAACAGCAGACTCTGGCCCTGGCTCAACCAGACGATGTCGGCGCTGAACCCGCGCAACCGCGCGCTGGCGACGCTGGCGGACGCCCTTGTGGTGCTGGCGTGCTGGCACATCACCTACCTGTTCAGGCTGGGCTTCGAGCGCTGGCAGCCGGGACGGCCGTGGTACGACGACTACGTCTCGTTCGGCGTCGTCGCCGCCTACCTGGTGGCAATGGCACTGACCGGCGTTCCACGCGGGCTGTGGCGCTTCTTCGGTTTTGACGATTTCAAGCGCATCGCAGTGGGCTGCGTGCTGGCGGGCATGGTCAGCGCGGTGGTGGTGCTGATGTCGCAGCTGGTGGGCGTGGCGCGTGCAGTGCTGGTGCTGCACCCGCTGTTCTGCATCCTTGCGCTGAGCCTGCTGCGCATGGCATACCGCATGCTGTGGGAACACGCGCGCGCCTGTGCCAGCGGCACCGACGATGAACAGCGCCGCGCCATCGTGCTGGGTGCCGGCGACGCCGGCCGGCGCCTGATCGGCACCTTGCACCGGCGTGCCGGCTGGACGGTGCTGACGGTGCTCGACGACGACCGCGCCAAGCAGGGCTTGCGTATCAGCGGCGTCACGGTAGGCGGCACCATCGGCGACCTCGCGCTGCCGCATGTACTGGCTGGCGCCACACACGTGATCATTGCGATGCCGAGCGCCAGTGCCGAGCAGCTTTCATCTGTCCTGGCCTTGGCACGTCACACCGGCTTGCCCGTGATGTCGGTACCGGGCGGTGCCGCGCTGCACGCCGACGATCTGTCGGCTCTGTAAAGGCTGGGTTGCAAATCCCAAGTCAGCGCGCGGCCAGCGAAGCCGCCATTTCGGCGTTCACCTCGTCGGCGGGCCTGAACTCGGGCACCAGGTTGCGCAGCTGGCGCAACATCGACTCGACCTCGTTGCCTTCGCAGGCCTGACGCAGCGCGGCGAGCATCTTGTCGAGCAAGGTCGGGTCGATGTAGCGTTCATGCGCCGACATGATGCGCGGGTGACCGCTGGGCACCACGTCGTCACCGATCAGCAGCTCTTCGTACAGCTTCTCGCCCGGGCGCAGGCCGGTGGCCAGGATCTCGATGTCGCCCTCAGGGTGCACGGCTGTCTTCTCGGTCAGCCCCGACAATTTGATCATCGAGCGTGCCAAGTCGGCAATCCGCACTTGCTCGCCCATGTCGAGCACGAAGACTTCGCCTCCCCTGGCCATCGCCCCGGCCTGAATCACCAGTTGCGCGGCTTCGGGAATCAGCATGAAGTAGCGGACGATGTCCGGGTGGGTGATGGTGATCGGCCCGCCGGACTGGATTTGCCGTCTGAACAGCGGCACGACGGAGCCCGAAGAACCCAGCACGTTGCCGAAACGAACCATCGAAAACACCGTGCCCGCGCTGCGCCGCGCCTCGCCTTGGAACACCAGTTCGGCCACCCGCTTGGATGCGCCCATGACGTTCGTCGGTCGCACGGCCTTGTCGGTGGAAATCAACACGCAGGTCTCGACCCCCGCTGCCACTGCAGCGCGCGCCACGCTCAGCGTGCCGAATACGTTGTTGCGCAATCCTTGCTGGATGTTGGATTCGACGATCGGCACGTGTTTGTAGGCCGCAGCGTGGTAAATGGTCTGCACCCGCTCACGCTGCATCACGCCTTTGAGCATGCCTTCCTGAAGCACCGAGCCCAGGCAGGCCACGATCGGGATGCTGTTGCCGGCGGTGCTCAATTCATGGTCGATGCTGTACAGCGCGAACTCCGAATGATCGATCAGCACCAGGCGCGCGGGCCGTTGCGAGATGATCTGCCGGCACAGTTCGCTGCCGATCGAGCCCCCTGCGCCGGTCACCATCACCACCTTGCCGGCTATGTTTCGCGAAAACAGGTTCGCTGCTGGCGTCACCGGGTCGCGGCCCAGCAAATCAGCCACGTCAACCTCGCGGATGTCGGCAACGGCCGCCCGGCCGTCGACCATTTCGAACAAACCGGGCAGGATCTTCACCGGCATGCCCACCGCTTCGATGCGTTCGATGAGTTGGCGCTTCTGCGCTGCGCTGGCCGATGGGATGGCCACCACGATCTGGCTCACGTCGTGGCGTACGACGGCCTCTGCGATCTCGTCGCGCGAGTACACCCGCAAGCCGACCACGGTTTTCCGTTGCAGCTCGCGCCGGTCGTCCAGAAAGCACACAGCCTTGTACTCGGTGCTGAACTGCATGGCCTGGGCCAGTTGGGCGCCGGCATCGCCTGCGCCGTAAATGGCGGTGCGCAGGCGCGGGCGGGCGCCGGGCTTCAAGCTGCGCCGCAGAAGCGACCGGGCAACGAAGCGTGACGTCACCACGTAAGCAAAAGAGACGAACCAGAAGATCAGCAGCGCAGAGAGCGGCAGCACGTCCAGGTTCAGGAACAGGGCACCCAGATAAACCAGCAGGACCACCGCCGCCAGGGCTCCGCTTGCAGCGGCCAGCACGCTGAGGTCGATGTAGCGCACCACCGTGCGGTACAGGCCCGCCACTGCCAACACGGGCATCGCCAACAGCGCCAAGGCCACCTGCACGAAAGGCGCGGTGCCCAGTGCTGTGTCTAGTGAGCCCAGTCGAAAGGCCACCGCAGCAAGCATGCACAACGGCAGGAACAGCGCGTCGCCGCCGAGCATCACCCACACCTTGGCATTGGGCGACATCCTGGCCAGTCGTCGGGCGATGGCCATCGCGTTGAGTGGCAGCATAGACGCTTATTGTCCCAGACTCGACGGGCCCGCTTCCAGGCGCTGACCTACGCCAGCACCCCGCCCGCAGCCAGGCTGGCGCCGGGCAGCAAAACCGCACCGCCAGCCAAGCAGGCGCCCACGCCCAAACGTGCGCAGGCGCCGACCTGGGCATGGTGGTCCAGGACTGCTCCAGCGTTGACGATGGCGCCGTCATCGACCCGTGCTTCGGCGCCGATGATGGCTCCAGCCATCACCGTCAAGCCGCGGCCCAGCACCGCACTGGGCGAGACGACGGCCCGGGGGTGCACCAGGTTGGGCAGGGCATAACCCGCAGCCTGTGCTGCAGAAAATGCCGCCTGGCGCGCCGCGTTGTCGCCAATGGCCAGCACCGCCGCATCGGCCTGCCCGCGCAAGTTCTGCAGATCGGCCAGCCGCCCCAGCACGGGCAGCCCGCGCAGCGCAGGCAGCGCCGGCCAACGGTCGTCGACCAGGCCGACCAGTTCGTAGCCGCCCAAGGCTTGGGCAAGTTCAATGACCGCGCAGGCATAGCCGCCTGCGCCGACGATGAGCAATCGGGTCACGCTATGGGCCGGGCTTGGGCGGCGCGGTCGCCGGCATGGAAATGAAAGACCAGCCAGATCAACGGCGCATAGGCCAGCGCCAGGCCAACCATGCCGTCCACCCAGCCCCAGGCGACCAGGGCAGCCCACGGCCACAACCACAGCAGGTTGATGGCCAGGCAGGCCAGCGTCACCGGGCGGTGGCCGCCCAGACGGCGCGACGCGTACTGGTAGGCATGTGCGCGGTGCGCCTCGAAGAAACGTTCTCCGCGGCGAACCCGCCGCACCAGTGTGGTGGTTGCGTCCACCATGAAGACACCCACCAGGATGAACCAGCAGTACAGGAGCACGGGTTGCGCCTGTGCGCTCCACAGCGCCAGCAGCGCCATCATGAGGCCCAGGAAGCCGCTGCCCGCGTCGCCCATGAAGATCTTGGCGGGCGGAAAGTTCCAGACCAGGAAGCCAGCGGTGGCAGCGGCCAACGCCAGCGCGGCCAGCCAGCCGGTGCCACTGCCCACGGCCCACCAGAGTGCGGCCCCACCCACGGCTGCGCACACCGTTTGCACGCCAGCAATGCCGTCGATGCCGTCCATGAAGTTGAACAAGTTGATCATCCAGACCGCGAAGATCCAGCACAGCACCGGGCCCATGACGTTCAGGTCCAGCATCACGCCCAGCACGGGCACAGAAGGAATCGGCCCCATCAAGGCCACCACCCAAGCCACGGCGGCACCGTGGCCCAGGAAGCGCCAGCGTGCTGGCAGGGGGCTTCGATCATCCAGGTAGCCCAGCAGGGCCACCAGACTGCCGGCGCCGAGTCCCGCCAGCACCAGGCGCGACTCAAGTCGGCCCGTCCACCCCAGCGCGGCCAGGCAGGCCAGGCAAGTCAGCACGATGGCCATACCGCCGCCGCGCGGTGTGGGCACGGTGTGCGAACTGCGTTCGTTGGGGACGTCCAGCAGTTGCGTGCGCAGTGCGTAGCTGCGCACCAGTGCCGTCAGAAACCAACTGCCCCCGATTGCCGCCAGGCCGGCTGCGGCGAGTTCCTGTTGGGGTGTCATCTGCCGGCGCCCACCGCTTGCCGCAGTGCGGCGTCCAGGCTCTGCGGCGGCGACCAACCCAGCTTCTGCCGCGTGGCACCAATGTCCACCTGTAGAGAGCCGGTCAGCTGCCGCGCCAGGTCGCTGCGGCCCAGCATCGCGGCGGCAACCCGCAGCAGCGCTGCCGGCACCGGGAAGAGCCGCGCCGGCCTGCCCAGGGCCTGGCCCAGGCGCTGCAGGAGTTGGGTTGTAGACA